>NZ_JAIDBW010000036.1:0-136800 GCF_029056165.1 Duncaniella sp.
GCTTCAGGATGGGCTTGAACCAACGACCCCCTGATTAACAGTCAGGTGCTCTAACCAACTGAGCTACTGAAGCAGTAAGTCCGTCAACACGCTTGTGGCGGAAGCAGAAATCAGCTGTTTACTCCGATTTTTGCGATGCAAAATTACACTGTTTTTTTTAATTGTGCAACCTTTTCCCAAAAAAAATTGATATTAAACTCTTTTTTCAACGATTTTTTTCAAAAAATCTGACTATTCAGTAGTTCGTTTGTTATAATTATTGACTAACTTTGGTCTCCGTTTCAACGATTTCACAAATTCAGCCACGATTTTTATGAAGAAACTAACACTCGTCGCCGCTCTGCTTGTCACCATAAGCCTGCTCGCTTCAGCCGCTACCCGCAGCAAAAAAAGCGAGATTTCACGTAATCTTGATATTTTCAATTCGCTTTATAAAGAATTACAGACATTTTATGTCGATTCCATCGATGCCGAGAAGTCAATCAACACGGCTATCGCTGCCATGCTCAACGATATTGATCCCTATACGGAATACTTTTCCGCAAAGGAGCAGGATCAATTCCGGACAATGACCACCGGCGAATACGGTGGCATAGGCTCGGTCATCCAGCAGAACGAGAAGGGTGTGATCATTGTCGAGCCCTACAAGGGAAGCCCCGCCCAGATGGCAGGTCTGCGTCCCGGCGACATTTTTCTTCAGATCGACGGTGACACAGTCACCGGCTGGACTTCAGACCGTGTCAGTGCCAAGCTCAAGGGCCAGAGCGGATCTACGCTCCGCCTCGTCATGAAACGTCCGTGGACCTCTGATTCGATCCTCAACTTCGAGTTCAAACGCGCCAAGATCCAGATGCCGTCCGTCCCCTACTTCGGTATGATCCGTCCGGGCATAGGCTACGTCGGACTCACCACATTCTCTGAAAAGAGCTATCCTGAGGTGCGTGCAGGTGTCGAGGAGCTTATCAAGGATGGTGCCAAGAGCCTCATTCTCGATCTCCGTGGCAATGGCGGCGGCCTTGTCGAAAGCGCGGTTGAAATCCTCGGAATGTTCCTGCCGAAAGGCACTACCGTGCTCACTACCCGTGGCAAAGGTGTAATGAATGAAAAGATCTACCGCACAAGCGTCAATCCGGTGGATACCAAGATCCCTCTCGTGGTGCTCGTTGACGGAAATTCAGCCTCAGCTTCGGAGATCGTCACCGGTGCTCTTCAGGACCTTGACCGCGCCGTAGTTATCGGAAACCGTTCGTTTGGCAAGGGGCTCGTACAGAGCACACGCGAACTCCCCTACGACGGGTTGCTGAAAGTCACTGTGGCCAAATACTATATCCCTTCCGGACGTCTCATTCAGGCCATCGACTACTCCCACCGCAATCCTGACGGATCTGTGGCGCGAATCCCGGACAGCCTCACCAATGTATTCAAGACCGCCGGTGGACGTGAGGTGCGCGACGGTGGAGGCATCACACCTGACATCAAGATCCAGTATCCGGAAGTCAATCGCATGACTTACAATGTGGTACGCGATAACTGGGCATTCGATTTCGCTACGAAATATGCCTCCGAACATGACTCGGTAGCCTCACCGGAGACATTCGAGGTAACCGATGAGATCTACGAGCAATTCAAGGATTTCATCAATCCTGACAAATTCAACTATGACAAAGTGTGTGAGAATGCCGTCGAGCAACTGCGTGAGATCGCCAAGGCAGAAGGCTATATGAATGACTCGACCTCAGCTGAGTTTGACCGCCTCGCCTCGTTGCTGAAACATGATCTGAAACATGATCTCGACCTCAACCGCAAGAATCTGTCGCCCTACATAGCCCGCGAGATCCTCAACCGCTACTATTTCAACCGCGGAGAGGTCATCTACTCGCTCCGCGACGATGCAGCCGTTGACTCCGCCGTAGAGGTTCTCTCCACTCCCCGTTTCAATGAAATTCTCGGAAAGAAATAGGATTTAGAGGCTGCTTATGACCATAAAGGAACTCTGCAATGAATTCATGACTCCCCGCCGCCGTGATGCCTTGAAAAAGGCTCTCGGCGGCGAGGCTGCGATAGTGTCCGTCTATAACCTTGCGGGATCAGCTCCGGCCATGCTGCTCGGTGCGCTTCCGCCACGTAAAGTCCCGACCATCGTGGTAGGCGATTCGCTCGACGATGCCGGTTATCTGTATCATGACCTATCTCGCCTCGTCGGCGAAGATAAGGTCCTGATGTTTCCGTCAGGCTACAAGCGCGACATAAAGTACGGACAGATAGATCCACCCTCACAGATACTGCGTACCGAAGCCCTCAATCAATGGCACTCGGAGCATCCGCCGGTCTATGTGGTTACATATCCCGAAGCTCTTGCTGAGAAAGTGGCTCGCCGCGAAGTGATAGACCGCCATACACTCCATCTGCGTAAGGATAAGGCTACGGATCTCATGGAGACGATAAAATGGCTGCGTGAAAACGGTTTCGTACCTGTGGATTATGTCTATGAACCGGGGCAGTTCGCCGCCCGTGGTTCAATCCTCGACATCTTCGGTTATAGCCACGAATTGCCATTCAGAGTGGATTTTTTCGGTGATGAGATCGACTCGATCCGTACATTCAACATCGAGACACAGCTATCCGAACGCCAGCTTGACGAAGTAGCCATAACGTCAGGCGTAGCATCACAAGCTTCCGGCGAATCGCTGCTCGACTTTATAGCCCCCTCGACACTCTTTGCTGTCCGTGATGCCTCTTTCACTCTGGAACGCATACGTGCCATCGGTAACGAGGAGATCTCGCAAAGTGCGATAGTGGCAGGCGAAGCGGACACCAATGCCATGAAGCAAGTGGTCGATGGCGAGGCGTTCGCTGCAAAATTCGCCACATTTCCTCAGTTGCGCTTCACATCCGCAGCACAGCCCGATCCTGAGGCCAAGGCCACAATAGATTTCCACTGCTCTCCACAGGTGATCTACCACAAAAATTTCGAGCTGATAAGCGAAAGCTTCACGAAATTTCTCGCGGACGGCTACAATATCTATATACTAAGCGACAGCGAGAAGCAGATCGAACGCCTTAAAGTGATCTTCGCCGACCGTGGCGACAAAATAGACTTCTCACCGGTCATAACAACTCTTCATGAAGGTTTTACCGACCATTCGTTGAAAATATGCGTATTCACTGACCACCAGATCTTCGACCGTTTCCACAAATACACCCTTAAAAGCGATCGTGCGCGTTCAGGCAAACTCGCTCTCTCGCTGAAAGAGCTTAGCGCGATCGAGCCGGGCGATTTCATCGTACACGTGGATCACGGAGTGGGTAAATTCGCGGGACTTCTGCGCACGGATGTCAACGGTAAGACACAGGAAATGATCAAACTCGTCTATGCCAACGACGACATAATATTCGTTTCGATCCATGCCCTCCACAAACTTGCCAAATACCGTGGCAAAGAAGGTGTGCCCCCGAAAATCAACAAACTCGGATCCGGAGCATGGAATAAGCTCAAGGAGCGCACGAAATCCAAGCTCAAGGACATCGCACGCGATCTTATCAAGCTCTATGCGGCCCGAAAGGAGGAGAAAGGCCACGCCTTCGCCCCGGACAGCTATCTCCAACAGGAACTGGAAGCATCCTTTATCTATGAAGATACTCCCGACCAGCTGACAGCTACAAAAGCTGTGAAGGCCGATATGGAGAGTGAGAAGCCGATGGACCGCCTTATCTGCGGTGACGTAGGCTTCGGCAAGACGGAGATAGCCATACGTGCGGCCTTCAAGGCTGCTGCGGACGGCAAGCAGACTGCCGTACTCGTCCCCACTACAGTGCTCGCCTATCAGCATTACAACACTTTCCGCGAACGTCTGAAAGAACTTCCGGTAAGAGTCGATTACATCTCCCGCGCGCGTACCGCGAAACAGGTTAGGGAGATACTCAAGGATCTCGCCGACGGCAAGATAGACATTCTCATAGGCACTCATAAAATCGTCGGGAAGGATGTCAAGTTCAAAGATCTGGGACTCCTGATCGTTGATGAGGAGCAGAAATTCGGTGTCGCCGTCAAGGAGAAACTAAAACAGATGAAGGTCAACGTCGATACCCTCACGATGAGTGCCACCCCTATCCCCCGTACACTCCAGTTCTCGCTCATGGGCGCGCGTGACCTCACATCGCTCAACACTCCTCCCGCAAACCGTTATCCGATCATCACTTCCGTAAGTGCCAGCAGCGACGACATCATAGCCGAGGCTGTCAATTTCGAACTTTCGCGCAACGGACAGGTATTCATGATCAACAACCGCATCGAGGGTCTCTACGAGCTTGAAGCACAGGTGAAACGTCTCGTGCCGGACGCACGCATCATCGTGGCCCACGGTCAGATGCCACCCGAAAAACTCGAAAAGGCCATAATCGACTTCGCTAATCATGATTACGACGTGCTGATCGCAACCACAATTATCGAAAGCGGTATCGACATGCCGAATGTCAACACCATAATAGTCAACAACGCGCAGAATTTCGGCCTAAGCGAACTCCATCAGCTCCGCGGACGTGTAGGCCGCAGTAACCGCAAAGCCTTCTGCTATCTTCTCGTTCCACCCCACATCCCCCTCACACCGGTGGCGAGACGCCGTCTGCAGGCCATCGAAAGTTTCAGCGATCTCGGCAGTGGTATCCACATAGCCATGCAGGATCTCGACATCCGTGGCGCGGGCAATCTGCTTGGAGCGGAACAGTCAGGCTTTATCGCTGATCTCGGCTACGAGACTTACCAGAAAATCCTAAAAGAAGCCGTCACCGAGCTCCGTACGGAAGAATTTTCGGATCTTGAACAGGCCGACCGTCTTGGTGAGGAGGAAAGCACCGACTACGTGGCTGACTGCGTGATCGAAAGTGACATGGAATTGCTGCTTCCGGCCAGCTATGTTCCCACCGAAAGCGAGCGCATAGCCCTCTATCAGGAACTTGACGGAATAGAGCGCGAGCTGGATCTGCAGGCTTTCAAGAGCCGTCTGACCGACCGTTTCGGTAAGATTCCGGCCGTCACGGCCGAATTGCTACGCATCCCGCGTCTACGCCGTCTCGCGCGCCGTCTCGGCATCGAGAAAGTATCGCTCAAGCAAGGTAAGATGTACACTTTCTTCGTCGATGAAAGCAACAAGGCTTACTATCAGTCTGAAATGTTCGGTAAGATGCTTAACTATCTCACATCTAATCCCCGTCGCGTGCAGATACGTGAACGCAACGGCAAACGATCATTCGCAATCGCCGATGTTGATACAGTCGAGACTGCAGTCGATATTCTGCAGCAGATCGTAGGCTGACACTTTGACAGTTAATAGATATTCAGACTACACGATCCCGATCTCCGTGTGGTTTACATAGTATCCCGTAATCCCGCAATAGTCCGAGACATATCAAACCTTGTAACAGAAAACAATGACGGCCCTGCTTTTCAGCAAGGCCGTCATTGTTATCTTGTTCTTCAGTAAGGAACGATCTATTTATTTTGCAGCGTCCTGTGCACGTTCGAGATACTTCTTGATATCAACACCGATCTCAGATCCGTAAGCGGGATAATCCTTCAGGATCTGCTCGTAGATGGCAGCTTCAGCCTTGAAGTCCTTCTGTTCGCGGAGCACTGTAGCTTCCTTCAGGAGGAAAGCAGGAGTGTAGTGAGGATTGTTGTCAGAGATCTTCACAGCCTTCTTGTAGCAGTCGATTGCCTGCGGATATTGCTTGAGGTTGACATAGCAGTCACCTTCGAGTGATTTTGCAGACGCACCGATGACAGACTCAGATGAAGAGTAGTCCTTGAGATAGCTGAGAGCCTTCTCATAGTCACCCTTCTTGTAAAGGAGGATGGCTGCATTGAGGTTGGCGAGATTACCGGCGGAATAACCGTGGTCAGCTGCCACCTGCTGATATTTTGCAAGGGCGATAGAGTCATTACCCATGAGCAGTTCGATGTCGGCCTGACCAAGAGCATTGTTTGCAGCGTTCTGCGCCGGCTGACGGATTACATATACATAGAGAAGGATAAGGGCAACGACCGCTGTCACGGCGATGCATGACCAGACAACTACTTTAGGGTTGCTCTGGACCTTTTCACCGATGCCGGTGAGGGTGTCGTTAACCTCGTCGATAGAGGTACGGTTTTCTTCTGTGGGCTTGTTGTTTGCCATTTTTATGTGATTCGTTTTTGATTTATTAACTATAATTTAAGGATAAAATGCGGATTTAAAAGCTTTTATAAGCTTCTAAAGTGCAAAATTAGGCAATATTCTCCAATAAATGAAATTTATATGACGGAATTTTACTATCTTGTGGTGCTCATTTCGTAAAGCGGTTGGATAAAATGTGATAAAAGTCATCTGTTTTTTACTCGACCCTCAGCATGACCGTGAACCATGTACGGCTGCGGAATGTAGTTATATTAGGTTTCAATTATTTATTTCAATTCGATGAAGGTAGGATTTTTTGTGCCGTGCTATGTCGATATGCTGGCTCCTCAGGCTGCTATAGCAAGCTATGAGTTGCTGCGCAAGTTTGATCTTGACGTACATTACATAGAACAGGCTTCATGCTGCGGACTGCCGATGACAGATATGGGCTACGAGCGCAAGGCATGCAATCTGGAGCAGAATATCGTGAAGTATTTTTCCGGTTATGACTACATGGTGATCCCGTCGGGGATCTGCACGGATCAGGTGCGCAATCATCTTGATTCACTCGAAAAGACTCCGGAAGTGCAGCACATAATGAATACCACGCACGATATAGTGGATTTTCTCCACGATGTGCTTCAGGTGAAGAGTCTCCCTTGGGCGAAATTTCCTCACAGCGTCGCACTCCACAACGGTTGCCATTCGCTCCGCTATCTCAATCAGGCACGACCGACGGAACTGATGATCCCGGATTTCTCCAAAACAGCTGATCTGCTCAACCTCGTCGAAGGGTTGGAGGTATGCTATGCGACACGGCGTGACGAATGCTGCGGTTTCGGCGGCACTTTTGCCATCTGGGACCAAAGCTGTGCCGGACAGCAGGGTCTTGATAAGGTGAACGATTACGCACGCAACGGTCTGAAATATGTCACAAGCGCGGATTTCTCATGTCTGATGCATCAGCAGGGCGTGGCGAAGAAATTTGGAGTGGATATAAAGACTTTCTATATTGCCGAGCTCCTCAACGGGACGGCGGAAGAGTAAGATTCAATGCATAATATTCAATTCATAATGCTCAATGCATAATTCATAATGATCGATTGTGTGTTGAACAACCCCTATAAAATATGAGTCAGGTCAATCAAGTGAAACTTGGGGCGAAGTTCATCGCCGATACACCCCACCGTGTCAGCCATGACCGCTGTCTGTGGGAAGCCCGTATGCGACGCGACAAGACGGCATCTCAAATACCCGAATGGGAGGAGATGCGCGAACTCGCTTCGCAGATAAAGTTGCACACCCTCACGCATCTGGACCGGTATCTGGAACAATTCGAGACAAGGCTGAAGGAACATGGTATCCATGTCCACTGGGCTGAGGATGCGAAGGAGCATAACCGCATCGTCTATGAGATTTTCAGTTCACACGGAGTCAAGACTGTCACAAAGGGAAAATCCATGCTGATGGACGAGTGTGGTATGAGGGAATATCTTGAAGAGCGTGGTATAGATATCTATGAGGCGGATCTGGGCGAGCGCATTCAGCAGCTCGACCGTCAGAGGCCATCGCACATAGTAATGCCTGCCATCCACAAGCTTCGCGGAGATGTGGCCAAGCTTTTTGCAGAAAAACTCGGTAGTGATCCTGACAACGACGATCCGCATTATCTCAACAGTGTAATGCGCAAATCAATGCGTGAAAACTACATCAAGGTGGATGCCGGAATGAACGGCGTGAACTTCGGAGTTGCCGAGACGGGTACAATAGTCGTGGCGACAAACGAAGGTAATGCAGACATAAGTGCTAACGTGCCGCCGCTGTTCGTGGCCAGCATGGGTATAGAAAAACTCATCCCGCGCCAGAGTGATCTACCGCTGTTCATACGTCTGCTTTCACGCAGTGCGCTGGGATTTGACATAACGCAATACACTTCCCACTATACGCGTCCGCGAAAAGGACAGGAGATGCATGTGATAATTGTTGACAACGGACGCTCGAAGCGTCTCGGAGCAGAATATTTCGAGGTTCTGAAATGTATCCGCTGCGGTGCATGCATGAACACATGTCCCGTGTTCAGGCGCACATCCGGACTAAGCTATGATGCTCCCTACATGGGACCGATCGGTATAGTGCTCGAACCAAGCTATGATCTCCACCGCTATGCACGTCTGCCGTACTCATGCACTCACTGCGGTTCATGCGGCAACGTATGTCCGGTTAAAGTTCCTATCCCGAAATATGTGTTCTACTGGCGCAACATCGTGGTGGATCATCACGAGGATGAACTCTCACACCGGATTGAAGAGGATGGAATGGAATTGGTGCTCCGGAATGCCACCAACCTTTCACACGCGGAAAAACTCGGTCTGTGGGCCTTGCGCTCCTTCCCTCAATGGCTGCTAAATTCGCCGGCCAATCCGTGGGCCAAAGATCACACGAATCCTGAGCCGCCGAAGGAAACTTTCAGAGAATATTACAAAAGGACAAAATAAATTCTTTGTGAGTATCTATTTGAGAAGAATATTTTAGTTTAGAATTTAATATGAAGTAGCCCGTAGCAGGGCAGGTGAGCCCGATTTATTTAGTTAGCATCCTCTAATCAACGATTAAATTAGTCACAACTTCTATTTATGAAATTAAATTTATGGGTAAGGATATAGTTTATGCATCCTCTCAGGAGCCGGCACGTGAAAAGTTCATGTCCAGAATAAAGGCCGCATGTGCCTCGCATGATGAAATTGCACTGCCGAAGGTTCCGTTATACGAACCTAAAGGAGATCCAGTGGAGAATTTCATAACCAAACTTGAAAACTTCGATGGAAAAGCCGTGCGAGTGGATTCGCGCGGTGATGCGCTCCGCTGGCTTGCGACCAACCTCGTGACCGAGGGGAAGCAGGTCTATTCGGCCATACCGGATTTCAAAGGAAACTTTGAGGTATATGATACGACAGATCCTCATTCAGCCCACACGGTTGATATCTGCATCGCGGCAGGTGTAATAGGAGTGGGTGAGACAGGCTCGGTATGGGTTACTGAAAATTCACTTGGGCTTACCGCCTGCGCGCTGTTCTCGACGGATCTCTATCTGCTGCTTGAAACCGACAAGATCTATCCCGGTATGCATCAGGCTTACGAAGCTCTGGACCTTTCAGAATTATGCTACGGTGCTTTCTATACCGGCCCATCAGCCACGGCAGACATCGAGGCTGTCCATATAACCGGCGCGCAAGGAGAGATATCGCTTACGGTGATACTCATCGGTTGAAACAACAGAACTGACGGGAAGAATCCGTGTATGGGACAGACACCGATTTGGAAATATAATGGAGGATATGTAAATTTGAAGCATGGAAAAGATTGTGATTCTCGATGGCTATGTGGCCAACAGCGGCGATCTCTCATGGGACGCGCTCAAAGAATTTGGTGAGCTTACAGTATATGACCGCACAGCACCTGACGAGGTGCTTGAGCGTGCAAAGGAAGCATCGGTTATCTATACCAACAAGGTCGTCATCACCGATGAAATCATGGAGGCAATCCCTAAGCTGAAATTCATCGGCGTGCTTGCCACCGGCTACAACAATGTGGATGTCGAGGCTGCCCGCAGAAGAGGAATAGCTGTATGCAATGTCCCGGCTTACTCCACCGAATCAGTGGCTCAGGTGGTGTTCGCGCATCTGCTCAATATAGTCAACGCTATCGCTGACTATGCTGCCTCCGTCAACAACGGTGAATGGTCGGAAAACCGTGATTTCAGTTACCGGCTGCGGCCATTCGCTGAATTGTCAGGGCTGACTATGGGAATTATCGGGATGGGAAATATCGGACGCCGCGTGGCAGAAATAGCACGTGCGTTCGGCATGAAGGTCATCACCAATTCAAGACGGGAATTACCTGAGGGAGTAAGAAGAGTGGAGTTGGAAGATCTGTTCCGTGAAAGCGACGTGATCTCACTTAACTCGGCTCTGACCCCGGCTACAAAGAATATAATTAACCGTGAAGCTCTCGCAATAATGAAGCCTACGGCCATCCTGATAAACACATCGCGCGGACCGCTCGTGGATGAGGACGCTCTTGCCGAGGCCCTGCGTGAGGGAAAGATTGCGGCCGCCGGAATAGACGTGCTTTGCGAAGAACCTCCACGCTCAGGATCACCGTTGATCGGCTGTGAACGCTGCTTCATAAGCCCGCACATTGCATGGCAGTCATCACAGGCGCGTGAACGTCTCATCAACATATCCTGCGACAATCTGAAGGCGTTCTGTGAGGGCACACCGCAGAATCTCGTATGAGATATTATCAATCAAATTAAAATTAATTCCCGATAGGTCATTTAATAGATGCTCTACTGCTTGCATAAGTGATTTTTTGTAACTAACTTTGCACCGTTCAAAGCCCATAAACGGCTTAAAGGACTATCGGGGCGTAGCGCAGTCCGGTTAGCGCACCTGCTTTGGGAGCAGGGGGTCGCGAGTTCGAATCTCGCCACCCCGACAAGATACAGAATAAACGAGCGGATGACTTAAATAGTCATCCGCTCGTTTATTCTGTTAAAAGTCCGTGATTCTTATCCAACACGTCACTCCGGTTTCCAACCTAACACAAAAGCCGGATTGCGGTAGGCATCAATAATGGCCTTGTCGGCCACGGGATCGAGACGGCGAGATCCATAAGCACGCTTGCTAAAATCAACAGGTGATCCGTTGAGATCCGTGCTTCCGAGCTCCCAGTAATGGATATAATCACAATTATCCTTATCAATTCCGCTCCAACCTTCAGACGGGACATTGTCAAGTCTGCAATCGATAAGCACCATCTCGCTGTGCGGATATTTATCATTAGTGCGGGCAAGCACAGATCTGTTTCCTATGCCGATAAAAGTGCAGCCGACAAAAACGTTGCCGTGCGATGAAGCCGCGTTGCGTATCCACACGAAAGCGTTGCGTGATTTCAGCGTACAGTTTTTGAAAAACGAAGGACCGCGTCCAAGGACGCTGTCACCATGACCTTCAATGACACAGTTGTCAAAATAAGTCGAGCCGTTCACCTGCAGAGCATCTCCCGATCCTTTTATCGTCACATCCAGCACTTGATTCCGTTCACCCATAATGAGCAGACCCTCGGCCTGACCGACAAGAGTGGTGGCTACGGTGAAATTACGGAGCACCATGCCTGTACAGTTATCCATCATGAACGCGGCACGGCGTGATGGAAATGTGCCGAGCCATTCATTGGTACTGACATCGTCGGGATGGGGATTGAATACTTCATTATTCGCATAATGCACATAGACACCGTCACGGCTTTCACCCTCGATGGTCACGTTGCGTTTGTTGCGGAAATACACCAGTTCTTCATAATCTCCGTTCTTTACGAAAACCGTCCAGTGATCATCGTTGAAGTCCGGGATAAAATCCATTGCTCCCTGAAGTGTGTTAAAATCACCCGAACCGTCAGCGGCGACAATGAGTCTGCGGTTTTCAGCAGAGGGAGCGGAGGGCTTGACGGAGAACCGCCATCCGTCTTTCTTGCTTATTCCTTTAAACCGACCTTTAGAAGTAGAAAACACTTCAGGATCAACAGTGACATAGTAGGTGTGGCCGTAATCAAGCATGTTGTTATGCGGATAGATTTCGGCTTTTCTGCCGTCAGTGATCACAGGATAGAAATGAAATCCATCCGTAAAGCCACCGATTATCGTCAGCTGATACTCGTCAGTCGTCGGGGCTGCCGTTCCTGACGGTGTACCGGGTTTAGCCGTGCGGTTTGTCTGGCGGGGCTGATCATAGATATATGGACGGAGCGTGTAGGGTGGTTTAGGTAGTTTTGTACTCTCAGTGGGGCCTGCGGGAATAGAAAGATCGAGACTATCGACACAGATATCCGTCTCCGCATCAATGATCCTTATCATGCCTTTATCACCGAGCGTAACGTCGGAGTCAAACATTATTGACAGACGGGTATCGACATTTACATTGCCTGCGGAGGGGGCGGGTGACAGCACAGGGGCTGAGGAGAATGCCGACAATGCGCTCCAAGCAGCCGTCAGCATAATAAAAATCTTTTTCATGGTGAGCAGATATAATTTTTAGAGTTTCTTAGTTCAGTTCAACGACAAAGTTCCTAAAAATTATCCGGATATACAAGAAAACAGAGCCGATCCATTCACATCAAAAGGATCAGCTCTGAGAATAAAGTTTCTTTTACAAATGTCTATAATCAGTCTCCGTAACCAACAAAGACAAAATCAAGTGTAAAGAGGAGTTCACGGCCGTTAAGCAGATCAACCTCGTAGCCACGTGAATCACGTGAGATCTCATTTATGCCTACGCTCTGAAAATTCTGTTCGACATATTGGTCAATCTCAGGTACGATTCCGGTAGGAATGGTCTTGCCGGTCGGAGCATCAACATCGGTCCACGCTCCGGCAGCATCAAACTCAACTTCCTGCCCGCTTTTAAACTTGACCTCATAGGAGGAATTTGCCTTATCCACTTCCTTGGTAACAATGACGACCTGATCGGACGAATAGAACTGGGATATGAAATTCTTAGCCGCTACAGGAAGATCGTTTACAGAGATGGGAGTATCCTTGTCATCATCATCAGAACAACTCCATGCCATGCATGCAAAGACGCATACGGTGAGAAAGAGAAAGAATTTTTTCATCTTTAAATCCAATTAAAAAAATGTTTATTGTGTGTGTTCTTGTGGAAAATACATTTATAATTTAACATATTCATCAGTGAATTCGTTCAATTCAAAACAGACTAATAACAAGTCTTAACCTAATCTTTCCGACATATTCTATCAACTGGTGAAATCACATCAACCGTCATGATGCGGATGGATTGGATCAAGACATTTCAATAGATTCTGTCAGCCTTAAAATCGATGCCTACAGGGTCATCATAACCGTTCGGCGAATGAAGCGTTCAGCGAAGATTGAGGCGTGTCAGAAGTTCTAAAAGCCTTGTTACTGTCATGCGAAGATCACCTTTCTCATCAGAACGCTCGCAGATACTTTTGACCTCAATCAGCGTGAGCGATATTGCACCGAAGGTGGTCATGTAAGGGAAGCAAGGCATCAGATCAATTCCGGATTCCATGAGACAATGGAGTGATGCAAGAATCAGCACATCGATTATACTCATGGAGAAGAGCGCGAGATAGTAGCGTCCGATCTTATCAACGGACCGGCGTAATCCGGAGGACGTACATTTTTCACCACGGCTTTTAGCTTTACGCAGACCGCTGACGAGATCGGCAAGAACAGCGATAAGCACACAGAAGTAATCAATAATAACGAGGAGCATTTTTTTAGATTTTGTGAGTAATTGAATTAAAGTTCATGAATAGTCCCATTCATAGTCCGACATCCGCCTGCAAAAGTAATACCCGCAACTACAAGGAAGGGTGCGATAATGAAAACCGACTGTCAGTTTTCTGAACCATATAAGACGAGCCTCCGGAATCCTGCAATCGAATTCCGGAGGCTCGTCTGTTCCGTAAAAAAGTATGCTGAGTCAGATCTATTCCTCGCCGTGAAGAGCACCATAGACAATGGATGCTTTGGCCGGACCGATGACTTCCGCGATAGTATCAATATCTGCTTCACGCAGCCGCTTGACGCTCTTGAAATGGGTTAGCAATGCCGTGCGTGTTTTCTCACCGACACCCTTTATACCATCCAGTTCGGATACGGCCTGACTCTTGCTGCGACGGTCACGGTGATGGGTGATACCGAAGCGGTGCGCCTCGTCACGCAGATGCTGCACCACACGCAGAGTCTCGCTATTCTTGTCGATGTAGAGTGGAATACTGTCACCCGGAAAATAGATCTCTTCAAGACGCTTTGCAATGCCCACGACTGCGATCTTTCCACGGAGTCCCATATCATCGAGAGCCTCCACTGCCGCCGACAACTGTCCCTTACCACCATCGACCACGATAAGCTGCGGCAAAGGGCGATCCTCGTTCATCAGACGCGTGTAGCGGCGCGTCAGAACCTCCTTCATCGAGGCAAAATCATCCGGGCCGACGACGGTCTTGATATTGAAATGACGGTAATCCTTCTTGCTCGGTTTTGCATCCTTAAAGACCACGCAGGAGGCCACAGGATTCGTACCCTGAATATTCGAGTTGTCGAAACACTCGATGTGTCGCGGAAGTTCGGAAAGATGAAAATCGGATTGCATACGGGTGAGAATCCGTTCGGTCCTTGTCTCAGGATTGCGCTTCTCCATCGTCTTGATCTTATCCACCCGATGCTGACGCGCATTTTTTTCGGACACTTCCAGAAGTTTCGCCTTATCGCCACGCTGGGGTATGATGAACTTCACGTCCTGCATTTCGACATCCGGTTCCTCCGCCACGATAACCTCATTGAATTTCACACCGAGCGACGCTGAAATTTCCGACATCGCATAGCCCAGAAGCTGTGCGCGCGACTCGTCCAAGCGACGTTTGAACTCAAGAGTGACTGAACGGACAACCGCTCCACGGCGGACATGCATGTAATTAATATAGACATCCGATTCCTCATCATCGATACCGAACACATCGATATCCTCGATGGTCTGCGAGACAATGACGCTCTTGGCCTGATAACGCTTTATAAGATCATACTGCTCCTTGATCTCCTGAGCCTCCTCGAAACGCAGCTCCATGGCAAGCTTTTCCATTTCGCCCTTGAGATATGCCAGAAGCTCGCCTGTCTCGCCACGGAGTATGATGCGGATACGGTCAATATCCCTGTTATATTCCTCAGGTGAGATTAGCCCCGTGCAGCATCCTTTGCAGCGTTTGAGATGATAGTCGAGACACAGACGTCCCTTTCCGGCCTTGACCCAATCGAGGGTCATCGGCTGCCGGCATGAACGCACGGAATAGAGTTTCTTGACAAGTTCCAATGTTGCGCGTGCCGACCCGGTGTCGGTGTAAGGGCCATAGTATTTCGACCCGTCCTTGATGCGCTGACGCGTCATGAATACCCTCGGATAAGGCTCATTCGTCACCGCGATCCACGGGTAGGATTTATCATCCTTCAGGAGCACATTGTAGCGCGGCTGATACTCCTTGATCATGGATGCTTCGAGATTAAGCGCATCCTGCTCGGTGGGGACTACGATATAGCTCATATCTACGATGGCCCGCACAAGGAGATTCGTCCGGAGCGAATCGTGGGTACGGTTGAAGTATGAGCTGACACGCCTCTTTAGGTTTTTAGCTTTTCCGACATAGATGACCGTACCCTCGGAATCATAGTACATGTACACACCGGGGGTATCGGGAAGGATAGATATTTTCTCAGTCAGTGAAGCCGATTTCTTGTGCTTGGCCATAATCGTATAAAAAAGTGTGTTTCCTTATAGTAAGATGAATCCCCGCAGGACCGCGAGCAAGCGTAGTCCTGCGAGGGATGTTATTGATGTTTCGTCAGTAGGTTTCTCAATAGGTGATGAGAGAGGTGACCTCTGCCTCCGCCGGAAGATTTTCACGACCCTTGAGATCAAGGAGCTCGATGATGAAGTTGATATAGATCTTTTTCGGGTTCATTGATTTCACAAGTTCGTAAGCAGCAGCCATGGTTCCGCCGGTGGCAAGCACGTCGTCGTGGATCACTACAATGTCATCGGGAGTGATTGCGTCGCGGTGAATCTCGATCACATCTTTGCCATACTCCTTATCATAAGAAGTGCTGATAGTATCGGCAGGAAGTTTTCCGGGTTTACGGACAGGCACAAAGCCTGCGCCGAGCTCAAACGCAAGAATAGAGCCACCGATAAAACCACGCGATTCAATACCGACGACCTTCGTGACACCTTTGTCACGGTAAAGCTGCGAGAGATCCCAGCCTATTATGTGCAGACCACGGGGATCCTTCAAGAGTGTGGTGATGTCACGGAAAATGATTCCTTTCTGAGGGAAATCATAGACATCGCGGATACGTCGCTTCAGATATTCCATTTTATAAGTATTAAGTTTAAAGTTCTACCAATTTTTCAAGTGTTTACGTCCAAATTGTTTCACGTGGAACAGCAATTTTATCGTCCCAACAGAAGCAAAAGGATGTTTATATCGGCCGGCGATATACCGGGGATTCTTGATGCCTGCGCAATGGTTTCGGGATTGATCTTTTCAAGTTTCTGACGTGCTTCGGTAGAGAGTGTCGTCAATTTTGAATAATCAATCTTACCGCGTATGGTGAGATTCTCAAGCCTTCGGAGCTTATCGGCGATCTGACTCTCGCGCTGGATATAGCCCTGATATTTTATCAGGATTTCTGCAGCTTCTATGATTTCGTCACGCCTGTCAGCCTCGATCTCACGCTCGATAAAATCAGCCAACGGCCCGATGCCGGCAGCAAGTGTGCGGATATTGAGAGCCGGACGCAACACGAGATCATAAAGCTTGACACCCTGTTTGAGCGGTTGCTCACCAATGCTTTCAAGATAAGGGTTGATCAGGGATGCCTTTACCGAAAACTCCTTACAGAAGTCGATGAGCGCATCACGCTGCCGACGCTTGCTCTCCATGATCTCATAGCGGTAATCCGTGGCAAGTCCAATGGCATGTCCACGGGGAGTGAGGCGCATGTCGGCATCATCCTGCCGGAGAAGTATCCGGTACTCCGCACGCGAAGTGAACATTCGATACGGCTCATCGACACCTTTAGTGACAAGGTCATCAATCAGCACACCGATGTAGGCCTCATCACGCGCAAGCGTGAACGGTGCCTCGCCCTTGACTTTGAGCGCAGCGTTTATTCCGGCTACCAACCCCTGTCCGGCTGCTTCCTCATATCCCGTCGTACCGTTGACCTGTCCGGCAAAATAAAGTCCGGAGATCAGCTTGGTCTCAAGTGTATGGTAGAGCTGAGTTGGATCGAAGAAGTCATATTCTATGGCGTAACCGGGACGGTAGATCTGCACATTCTTCAGCGCAGGCACTGTCTCCAACGCACGTATCTGAATATCGACGGGAAGCGATGATGAGAAACCGTTGAGATAGTATTCTGTGGTCACCTCACCTTCCGGTTCAAGAAAGAGCTGATGCTCGTTCTTATCGGCAAAGGTGACTATCTTTGTCTCGATGCTCGGACAGTAGCGCGGTCCGATACTCTTGATCTGACCATTGTAAAGCGGTGAGTCAGGAAGCCCTTCCCTTAGTATGCGGTGGGTTTCGGGATTGGTATAGACTGTGTGACAAGGACGCTGGCGCAGACGGCGATGCACGTTGGAGAGATAAGAGAACTTATGGAAATCATTGTCGCCCTCCTGAAGAGTGGTGAGGCTCCAATCAACGGACCGTCCGTCAATACGGACCGGGGTACCGGTCTTCATACGGTCAGTGGTGAAACCAAGTTCACGCAATTGTTCGGTTATGCCGTGTGCAGCAGGTTCAGCCACACGGCCACCCGGCAGTTGCACCGGACCTATATGCATGAGTCCGTTGAGAAAAGTTCCTGCTGTCAGCACCACGCTCTTTGTATTGAACACCACTCCGAGCGCGGTCTTCACACCGGTGACACGCCCCTCCTCTATCACGAGTGAGGTGGCCGAATCCTGCCATATATCAAGATTGGGTGTATTCTCAAGAATGTTGCGCCAGAGACGCGAAAACTCCATGCGGTCACTCTGCGCACGCGGACTCCACATCGCGGGACCTTTCGAACGGTTCAACATGCGGAACTGGATCGCACTCTCGTCCGTAACGACCCCCATCATTCCGCCAAGTGCGTCGATTTCACGCACAATCTGGCCCTTGGCTATACCTCCGACAGCCGGATTACAGCTCATCTGGGCAATCTTATTCATATCAATAGTCATTAGCAGCGTGCTCACTCCAAGACGTGCGGCAGCATGAGCTGCTTCACATCCTGCATGACCTGCTCCTATGACTATAAGATCGTAGTCAAATCTCATCTAAAAGTTTAAGTGCTTTATTTTCAAATGATTCCATTATTTCACGTTCACCCGGTCCTTTATCATTGATTCCACATAAGTGGAGCACACCGTGGATTATCACCCGCAGGAGTTCACGCTCATAGGTAGCATTGACCATGACCGAATTGGACCGGACTGTGTCAAGTGAAATAAACATATCGCCTGATATCATCTTCCCCCGACAATAATCAAAGGTGATGATATCCGTAAAATAATCGTGATTGAGAAACTGACGGTTTACCTCGATGATCTTCGGATCATCGCAAAAAATATAGGTAAGAGGACCGACTATACGGTTGTGTGAAGCCGCCACCGCTGCTATCCATCGTTCAAGGCGTGCGGTGTCAATATCAGGCATTTTTGTAGTGCCATCGGTCAGCCACTCTATTTTCTTCATGTTACAAAGTTAGTCAATTTTTCAATTAACGTCAAAAAATTTAAATGCCTCATGATCACGATAGCCGAAAATCAAGATAATACATTAATTATAAACATATTACATCAAATTTAACCCTTTCAGAATCGAATATTTCAAAACATTCGCACACCTATGCGTGATTTTTGGCTTCTCAGCGAGTTAATTCGCAAAAAAACTATTATATTAAATATGTAAGTATATTACTAAATAATACACCTAATATATAAGTGATGCAATTTCATCAACCATGCCCATAATTTATTTATTAATTACATAGACACATTAATCCATATATAAAACTATTAAATATGGGCGATAAATTAAATTCAACAGGCTGACCTCTCCCCTACCCTATTGTCAGTAATTTTGAAAATTCAGTTGTGACTTCAAGCCGGACTGTCGATGAGCAAATCATCGGAACATTGTGATCCACGTGACCGATCGGAAAATTATATGCCACGGGAAAATCAAAGGGAGCGACCATCCGCGAGATCATCTCCTCCATGCTTTGTGAATTTCTGTCGGGAGCATAGTCCGTGAATTGACCAACGATCAATCCTGCGAGTGAACCAAGAGCACCGCTAAGCCGAAGTGTGTAGAGAATACGTTCAACCTTATAGATCGGTTCAGCGATATCCTCGATGAAAAGTATGCGGTCCGGCTTGATTACATCAAAAGGTGTAGATACGAGTCCGGCAACAACAGCAAGATTTCCGCCGACCAAAAGTCCCTCGGAAACTCCGCTCCGATTGAAAGAACTACCTTCAACTTCGAGATCAGGAGTGGCACCCTCAAGTTCGCTGAACAGCAACAGCGAGTCATCGTCGAGTCCTGCCGACTGGGCTATATGTTTCGTCATAGGTGCATGAATCGATTTTATGCCCTTGGATGTCATCAGCGCATGGAGAGCGGAAATGTCGCTGTAACCCACCACCCACTTGGGATCGTCGCGCAACGGAAGCCGGTCGAGCTGTTCAAGAAGGTGGACACATCCATAGCCGCCACGCGCACAAAGGATGGCACGTGTATCGGGATCGAGCAATGCGTTTGCCAGATCTTCGTAACGCTCCTCATCCGTTCCCGCATACGTCCCCGCACGGTTAAAGGTATTCTCGCCGACATACGGAATCCATCCGCGATCGGCAAGAACCGGCAGACAATTATAGACAAGTTGAGGCTTGATGATACCCGCCGGCGACACTATGGCTATGCGGTCGCCACGGCGAAGCGGACGCGGAGTTAGGACTGGAAGGTCTGACATTATGCTCTCTGATTTAATCAATTTTTATCATGCCACCTGCACCGGTATTCCGGTAGCGGATGCTATCTTCTCCCCTATCCTTTCGAGCTCATCACGCCCGACTTTCTCAAGATTCTCGGCGGGGGTCTTGCGGTCTATCGAATAGATCATGATTTCACGCGGGCCGATTTTCTTGTATGCGTCAATGAGGGCATCGACCTCGGCCGGAGTAGTATTGTCGATATGCTTACCATCGAATTCGCCACGCAGAAACATCGTCTGGACTATGCACTGACTGCCGAAACGCGCTATATCCTCGACCGCCTTTCCGGAAGTAAATTCAGGGTTATTCGGACGATCGATAAGATGCATTGTCTCTGTTATGGCCGAGTCAAGTTTCAGAATATTGTTATCGACTTTCCGCAAAGCATCGGCCACCGCAGGTCGGTCAAGACGGGTGGAATTACTCAGCACACTCACTTTCGCTGCCGGATAGTACATGTCGCGGATACGGAGAGTATCATCGATCACACCGCTGAATTCAGGATGCAGCGTCGGCTCTCCGTTACCGGAGAAAGTGATGACATCGAGCGGCTCTCCGGCCTCGCTCATGTTTTTCAGACGAGTCTCTAGAAGTCGTGCCACTCGTTCGCGTGGAGGAAACCCCGTCGTGCCGGGTCCCTGCGCATTAAATCCAGCCTCGCAGTAGAGACAGTCAAACGAACATATCTTACCGTCGTCAGGGGTCAGATTGACACCGAGCGACACTCCGAGCCGTCGTGAACGGATCGGGCCGAAAATAGTGGAGTGGAAGAGTACGGTCTGCATGTTGAAAAATTTATCCTGTACCTACGGTTTCGCGGTTAAATTTCCATCGAGACGTAGGTGAAAAAGTTTACCTTTTGAAAATTCCTATTATAATAATATAGGTATAGAGCAAAATTAAGCATTTTTTTCGGTGCGGTGCTTTGTTTTGGAAATAAAAATCGCCATCTTTGCATTTATTAATCATCCGTAACTCTAACAACAAGGAATATTTCATGGATTTCGCACGTGATTCTTTCAAAATTTTTGCTGATACTACAGCTCTTTACCATGTCACCGACGATGTCGATGCCCATGTAGCCAATCCATATCCCGAAGGAAGCATTCAAGCTACACTTTTTGCTAAAAACTGGATTGATGCCGTACAGTGGCATCTCGAAGATATTATCCGTGACCCCAACATTGACCCCGTGGCCGCTCTCGCCCTGAAACGCCGTATCGACAAGTCCAATCAGGACCGCACCGACATGGTGGAGGAAATCGATACATACTTCCGCGAGAAATACGCTGACGTAGCTCCCCTCCCCGATGCCACCATCAATACCGAAAGTCCGGCATGGGCACTCGATCGCCTCTCTATTCTCGCACTTAAGATTTACCACATGGCCCGTGAGGTGGAACGTACAGACGCTTCACCCGAACATATAGCCAAGTGTCAGGCTAAACTTGACATTCTTCTCCAGCAGGAACAGGATCTAACCACCGCTATTGACCAACTCCTTGATGATATCGCTGCAGGACGTAAATACATGAAAGTCTATCGTCAGATGAAGATGTACAACGATCCTTCGACCAATCCTGTGCTTTACAAAAAATAAATCGCCTTCCCCCTCCTCCATTATTATTTGACTGGGATGGCATATAAATTAAAAAATGGTGGTGAAACTCCTTTGCGGGAATTTCACCACCATTTTTTAATTTATTAGACCGCCTGACAGATTTTTTCCAATTCTGCAAGCAATCATCTTTTCTGCAATAGTATCACACGGTAAGGATTTCCTTCTCCTTTGCTGCGAAAAGATCATCGATCTTTTTGAGATATTTGTCGTGGAGCTTCTGAACATCGTTCTCGGCATCCTTCTCTACGTCCTCGCTCATGCCCTGCTTGATAGCTTTTTTCAGACCGTCAATTGCATCACGACGGGCATTGCGGACACTGACTTTGGCGGTCTCGGCTTCAGCCTTTGACTGCTTCACGAGAGTGCGGCGACGCTCCTCCGTCAGCGGGGGAATGGAAAGACGGATGATCTCACCGTTATTTTCAGGAGTAATGCCGAGTTCGGAATTGATAATTGCTTTTTCAATCTCCTTGAACATTGCCTTTTCCCAAGGAGTGATAGTGATAGTGCGTGCGTCGGGAACTGCAACATTTGCTACCTGTGACACGGGTACATTAGTACCATAGTAGCTCACACGTATCGAATCAAGGATCTTCGGATTTGCTTTACCTGCACGGATGTGGGCCAGAGCCTCGTCGAGATAAGCCACGGCCAGCTCCATTTTTTCTTCGGCCGGAAGTAAGTAGTCGGAGGGTTCCATATATTATTTAATGTATTAAGTTATCGGTAAGAATTAAATTTTTCAATATACCAGTGTGCCGATAGGCTCACCCTTGATCACTTTGAGGAGATTGCCGGGAGTGTCCATATCAAATACCACGATGGGCAGATGATTCTCCTTACAGAGAGCTGTAGCAGTGAGGTCCATCACTTTCAGTCCGCGTGTATAGACCTCATCATAAGTTATCTTGTCAAACTTAGTCGCAGTCGGATCTTTCTCAGGATCAGCCGTATAGATACCATCCACACGTGTGCCTTTCAGCATCACGTCGGCCTCGACCTCGATGCCGCGCAGCGCGCTGCCCGTATCTGTGGTGAAGAAAGGATTTCCGGTGCCACCGGCTATGATGGCCACTTCACCGCGCTGCAGGGCTTCGATCGCAACACGGTTGGAGTAATAATCGCCAATGGGATACATGTTGAGTGCGGTGAACACCTTTGCAGGCTGACCGATCGCATCGAGTGCCGACGAGAGGGCAAGCGAGTTGATGACAGTCGCAAGCATACCCATCTGATCACCTTTCACACGGTTGAAACCTTTGGCTGCACCTGAGACACCACGGAAAATATTACCGCCTCCGATGACAATAGCCACCTGTACACCCATCGAACAGATCTCCATGATCTGACGGGCATAATCATTCAGACGGTCGGTATCGATTCCGTAACCCTGCTTGCCCATCAATGATTCGCCACTGAGTTTGAGCAGGACTCTTCTGTATTTCGGTTCCATAAAAATATTAGCTTTTTTATATTGTCCGGTATATGTTTTTGATATTTCAACAAAGGTAAGGAATATTCCAAGAATTATCCAATCATTAACCGCTAAAATTTATCTAATTCCACCTTTTTATAATATGTACGCGTGAATTATACATGACAATTTGATTTCAAACTTTACACAATTTGGTTACAAATTTTTCTAATAGAGTGAGATTTTTTAATTTTGTATTGTCAACCGTTTAACCCTATACTTACCTCTTCTCACTTAATTCCGTGAGCAATTCTGAATCTAAAAATACGCCTTCGATTCTGCTCGTTGACAACGACAGAAATATAACTTCGCTTCTTGAGGGAAATCTCCAAAGCGAGGGTTATCGCGTCATGTCCGTTCCGACAGCAGAGGATGCGCTCATGCTTCCACTCGAAACCTTCAATCTCGTCATAACCGAAATCCGACTCCCCGGCGAAATTGACGGATTCGAACTCCTTGACCGCATGAAAGAGGACCGCATGACGAGCCATATTCCTGTGGTGTTCTGCACTGTCCTCGATACTGAAAACGATATTATTGCCGGACTCAACAGTGGTGCCGACGATTATGTGATAAAACCATTCTCCCTGCGTGAATTCATGGCGCGTGTCCGTTCGGTGCTACGCCGTCACAGGAATTTTGCGCCTGTTGCCACAGCCCGAACTATTGAATACCGCACATTGATCCTCAATGTCGATTCCAGAGGTCTCATTATCGACGGTGATACAATCTCTCTTTCACCTACCGAATTTACAATCCTTACCTGCCTGATGCGCTCGCGCAACAAACTTTTCACACGTGAGGAGATTTTTGCCACCGCGTGGCCCGGCGAGGAAATGAATAATCCCCGTCTCGTCGATGTGAATATCTCACGCCTGCGTAAAAAGCTCGGTGCCTATGGCCAGAATATAGTCAACCGCTCCGGTCTCGGCTACGGATTCATGGACATGTAAAAAAAGCTGTGTAAGGTTATCATACAGCGATAGATTCTTTTCCTCTAAAGCCCTCCTGCCATGCTCCCTTCATCAACCACACCCTTCATTCTCGAAGCCGGATGCGATGAAGCCGGACGCGGCTGTCTGGCCGGACCGGTATTCGCGGCGGCTGTGATTCTTCCGGACGGATATACTAACGATCTTCTTAACGATTCGAAAAAACTTACCGCCCGTCAGCGCGAGATACTTCGCCCGATCATAGAACGTGATGCTGTCGCATGGGCCGTTGCATGGTGTGATCATGAAGAAATTGACAGCATAAACATTCTCAACGCCTCAATCCTTGCCATGCACCGCGCACTCGACCAACTCGATGTCGTTCCCGGTGCTATCGCCGTCGATGGCAACCGCTTCAAACCTTACAAGGATATCCCCCACGTCACCGTTGTCAAGGGTGATTCTAAACTCGGCAACATTGCCGCGGCATCAATTCTTGCCAAAACCTATCGTGATGCCTTTATGGAAAATGCAGCCAAGGAATATCCGGGATATAACTGGGAGATCAACAAGGGTTATCCTACGCGTGATCATCGCGCAGCAATCGCCAAACTCGGTCCCTCCCCACTCCATCGTATGACTTTCAGGCTTCTGCCTGATTCAGAGATTTGATAACCGGACTCCTTACAATTACCTCTGATCATTTCAGTAAATCGTTAGGCAAATCGTATGGTTTGACCCGTGCTGAGGTCAGTCTTTAGTCCTTACGCCTGTTCTCTTTATTTTTAAGTTTACGAGCCGTTTTATAGGCGATGATCTCTGACCGATAGGACTGTAAGGAGATCTCACGACCCACCTTTCCTTCAAAAAGTCCCCCTTCGCTGACAAAACTGTTCCAGAAAGCTTTCACTCCATGAGCCACCGGACTCAACAGACCTATGTTCTCATCACGGGCAGCAAGCACCTTAGCTTTCATAGCCGCATGTGAGACGGCTACCTTTTCATATTGTTCACGCGTGTCGCAGCGATGATGGAGTATATCCCCGTCAAGTAATTCCGGTCTGACTGAATCGCGGAATATCACCGTCTCAGAAACATCACGCAGATTCCAGTTGGCATAACGCTTATCAAAAAGCCTTATCTGGCGGTCAGGATACCATCCGCAGTGTTTCACCGGGACACCACAATAAAAATTCAGGCGCGATATGCTATAGACCCTGTGACCGAACCCCTCCTCCTTGAGCCGCTTTATTGACTCCTGAAGAGCCGGCGACAGAAGCTCATCGGCATCGATCGAAAGAATATATTGATGTGTCGTAAGTGAAGTGGCATATTGACGCTGAGCACCGAAACCGTCAAATTTACGCGTGCTCACCTTACATCCGTACTTCCTACAGATTTCAATTGTCCGATCGGTAGAACCGGAATCAACCACTATTATCTCATCCGCCACACCACGCAGCGATTCCAGACAGGCTTCGATGTGCCTCTCTTCATTATAGGCAAGTATTGTGGCAGAAATTTTTTTCATTGCTCAGTAACAGGGTTAACCAATTACAAATGTAAATGAAATATTTCAGAAAGAGAATAATTTTACATTAAATTTATGACCCGCATCAAAAAAACTTATAAAGGAACTTTCATTGAACTTATTTCCTTATGTCACGTAAAGAAGAATATTTATTCTGTTTATCCTTTTTAAACACAGGAAAACATCCTATTAATCCAAGGATAAAAGCAAAAAGCTATTAAAATGTGTATATTTAACAAATTTTAATCCTGTAATTTATACCATAATTCAGCAGTTATTTGTAATTTTGTATCGCTAACGTCAGTAGGCTTATAGCTACTATCAAAGCAACGCATAACACAAAGTCAACTAAAAAAGTTAGGTTAATGGGATGAGGTGACTGGGAAGTTCCCTCATCTTTTTTATTTTTAGTTTTTTCCATAGCTTTCTATAATTATGCCAAAGCTCACCGAGCCTTGCTGTCATCACCTACTCATAGCCATTCAGTCATTATTTTGTATGTATATCTACTGGTTACCGAACTCCATTTTGGATGACTCTCCCTTCACAATAAAGTGATCTAAAAATCCGGAAAAAATACCCCCATTACCGTGATTTAATGCCTCAAACTATGATCTCTATACAAAATCAAAAAGAAATAAAAACAGCCATAGTTAACAAATTTTAACTATTCGGGGGGGGTAAATCTTCACTTTTCTTTGCTATCTTTGTAGCGCAATAAAATGCCGGTAGGCATTAGCATTACTATCTAAGCAACGCATAACACAAAGTCAACTAAAAAAGTTAGGTTAAATGAGATGAAGTGACTGGGAAGTTATTTCATCTTTTTTTATTTTACCCCGCCCCTCATCCCCCTGACTTCGTCACTCAAAAATCAATTATTTTGGCCTAATGGACATTTTGAGTGATGAAATTGAGTCTAAATATTGATATAAGATCCGAAATCATTTTCTTGTAATTATCCCCCTTTCCAATACTAAAACTATTTTTTTAATTCCAAGCATTGATAGCTATCCCCCCTACATCTCCATTTCTTCCCGATCAGCTATTTTCAGTCTCATCCGAGAGTATTGACAACAACTGATGATGACCATTCCGCCCCTACATCAATCCTCAGCTTTTATCCGTTTTCAGACCCTTCATGACATGTTGAAAAACCGTTCGATTTCGAGTTTTCAACACTGTTCATAACATTGTTGAAAACTGTAGATAACAAAACAATGACTTTTTAAAGAATTGGCTTGCATATATCATATACCATTCGCTATATGACTTACAGACATTCAACAAAATAAGTTATCAATAATCTCTCAAACGGTTTTCAATACCCTTTTCAACAGAAAACGGTTGGAAATACCATGAAAAGTTTTTAACTTTGCACATTATTAACACGATGTTAATAACATCGGTAAGTAATCGAATTTATGATAGTTAATATGTCAATAACCTTGATGAAAATGTTAACCGGACATCAATAACCCAAAAATGCAAGAAATAGGGCTAAAAGTTATTTCGCTTATTAACATCCACTATAATTCTTCTTACTGAGTTTTTTGAAAAAAATTTTTTCCACAAAATAAAAACATAAAATAAATGAATGTTGAAAACGGGTTTGTAGATGTCCCGGTAGAGGCCGGTCTGGACCTCGTTTCTGAAATAAAGAAACTGAAGGAGGAGAAGAACGCGGCCATACTCGCGCACTACTACACGGTCGGCGAGATTCAGGATCTGGCTGATTTCGTCGGTGACTCCCTCGCTCTCGCACGGATTGCCGAAACCCTCGACAATGACATCATAGTAATGTGTGGTGTCCACTTCATGGGTGAGACTGTCAAGATCCTTTGTCCCGACAAAAAGGTACTCGTCCCCGATCTCAATGCCGGCTGTTCGTTGGCCGACAGCTGTCCGGCCGATGAGTTCAGGACTTTTGTCGAGAGTCATCCTGATCACACGGTCATAAGCTACGTCAACACCTCGGCAGCCGTGAAGGCTCTTACGGATATAGTGGTCACTTCGGGCAATGCCATGAAAGTGGTGTCATCGCTTCCGGCCGATGAGAAAATCATATTCGGTCCTGACAGGAATCTGGGAAACTACATCAATTCCTGCACCGGACGCGAGATGCTTCTTTGGGATGGCGCATGTCACGTCCACGAGCAGTTCTCGCTTGAAAAGATCCTTGAACTCAAAAAGGCACATCCCCAAGCCAAAGTGCTTGTCCATCCCGAATGTCCCGCACCGGTCCGGATGGTAGCCGATAAGGTAGGTTCGACAGCCGTGCTGCTCGAATATGCGGTAGCCGATGACGCCACCGAGTTTATTGTGGCCACCGAGAGCGGTATTCTTCACGAGATGACCCGCCGCTGTCCTGAGAAGACTTTCATCCCGGCTCCTCCCAACGACTCGACATGTGCATGTAACGATTGTGCGTACATGAAGCTCAACACTCTTGAGAAGCTTTACAACACTCTCCGCTACGAGCTTCCTGAAGTGCATGTGGATGAAACCATCATCGAGGATGCCCGCCGTCCCATCACCCGTATGCTCTCTTTAAGCTGAGATGTCACGGTAAATAATTGACATTTCACCCCGATCATTTCGCAATCATGGAATATAATCATAAAGACATCGAATCACGCTGGCAGAATTACTGGCGTGACAACAAGGTCTATAAGACCTCTATTGACACATCGCGTCCCAAGTATTATGTACTCGATATGTTCCCCTATCCCTCCGGAGCAGGTCTGCATGTCGGTCATCCCTTAGGCTACATCGCATCCGATATCTATTCGCGTTACAAACGTCTGCGTGGCTTCAACGTCCTCCATCCAATGGGCTACGATGCCTACGGTCTCCCTGCCGAGCAGTATGCCATCCAGACAGGTCAGCATCCCGAAAAGACAACATCGGACAACATCGCACGTTACCGCGAGCAGCTTGACCGTATCGGTTTCTGCTATGACTGGGATCGTGAGGTGCGCACATGTGATCCTAAATTCTATAAGTGGACCCAGTGGGCCTTCATGAAGATGGTCGAGAGCTATTACGACACTGCTGTTGACAAGGCTCAGCCTATATCTAAGCTCGTTGAGCATTTCGAAAAGGAAGGTTCTAAGGGCATACATGCCGCTTGCTCCGAGGAGCTTGATTTCACCGCTGATGAGTGGAAGGCTATGTCCGAGAAGGAGAAAAGCGACGTGCTGATGAACTACCGCATAGCTTATCTCGGCAACACTATGGTGAACTGGTGTCCGCAGCTCGGCACTGTGCTTGCCAACGATGAGGTGAGCGAGGGTCTTTCGATTCGTGGCGGTTATCCGGTCGAGCAGAAACTCATGTATCAGTGGTGTCTGCGCGTCTCGGCCTATGCACAGCGTCTGCTTGACGGTCTCGAAGAACTTGATTGGACTGACTCGCTCAAGGAGACACAGCGCAACTGGATTGGTCGTTCGGAGGGTGCGGAAATGCGTTTCCCTATCGTCGGTTCTGACCTCGAACTTGAGATCTTCACCACACGTGCCGATACGGTGTTCGGTGTAACCTTCATGGTTATGGCACCTGAGAGCGAGTATGTCGATAAGGTCACCACTCCTGAGCAGCGCAAGGCTGTCGATGAGTATCTTGAAAGCATCAAGCACAAGACAGAGCGCGAGCGCATGATCGACAAGAAAGTTTCAGGTGTGTTTACAGGAAGCTACGCTGTCAATCCCCTTACCGGAAAGGAAATACCTATCTGGATCAGTGACTACGTGCTGGCCGGCTACGGAACAGGTGCTATCATGGCAGTTCCCGCCCATGACAGCCGTGACTACGCTTTCGCCCGTCATTTCAATCTCCCGATCATACCTCTCATCGAGGGTTGCGACGTTTCGGAGGAGAGTTTCGAGGCCAAGAGCGGTAAGATGATCAACTCGGCTTCAGCCGATTTCTCGCTCAACGGTCTTGAAGTGCCCGAAGCAATCGCAGCCACTAAGAAGTATATCGAAGAAAAGGGTATCGGTAAGGTAAAGGTCAACTATCGTCTGCGCGACGCTATTTTCAGCCGTCAGCGTTACTGGGGTGAGCCTTTCCCCGTATATTATAAGGATGGTATCCCCCATTTGATGGATGAGTCGGCTCTCCCCCTCCTTCTTCCTGAGGTTGACAAATATCTTCCCACCGAGACGGGTGAGCCTCCGCTGGGTCGTGCAAAGAACTGGATGACCCCCGAAGGTTATCCTATCGAGCTTAACACGATGCCCGGTTTCGCAGGATCGTCGGCCTACTATCTCCGTTACATGGATCCGGACAACAACGAGGCTCTCGTATCCAAGGAAGCCGATGAATATTGGCGCAACGTCGATCTCTACATAGGAGGAACTGAACATGCTACAGGTCACCTCATCTATTCCCGCTTCTGGAATAAATTCCTTTATGACCTCGGATATGTAGTTGAACCTGAACCGTTTAAGAAACTAATTAATCAGGGGATGATTCAGGGACGAACCAACTTCGTATATCGTATCAAGGACACTAATACTTTCGTTTCTTATGGTCTCAAGGATCAGTATGACACCACTCCCATCCGTGTCGATGTCAACCGTGTGAGCAACGATGTGCTTGATCTCGATGCTTTCCGTGCATGGCGTCCGGAATTCAAGGATGCGGAATTTATCCTTGAGGACGGTAAGTATGTCTGCGGTTGGGCTGTAGAGAAAATGTCGAAATCAATGTTCAATGTTGTTAATCCCGATGATATAGTAGAGCGTTATGGTGCTGATACGCTTCGCCTCTACGAGATGTTCCTCGGCCCGATCGAGCAGAGCAAGCCTTGGGATACCAACGGTATCGACGGCGTGAACCGCTTCATCAAGAAACTCTGGGGACTTTTCTACAAGGGTGATACCTGTCTTGTGGATGATTCCAAACCGTCTGCCGAGGCTCTGAAGGCCGTACACAAGCTTATCAAGAAGGTTACCGGCGACATTGAGTCATTCTCTTACAACACTTCAGTAGCGGCTTTCATGATCTGTGTAAACGAGCTTACATCGCTCAAATGTCACAGTCGTGAAGTGCTCGAACCCCTCGTGGTTGTCCTCGCTCCCTTCGCTCCCCACGTGGCAGAGGAACTCTGGCATGTGGCTCTCGGACATGACACCACCGTCAATGATGCCAAGTGGCCTGATTGGAACGAGGAGTATCTTAAAGAGAACACTGCCAATTATGCCGTTTCGTTCAACGGTAAGGCTCGCTTCACCATTCAGGTACCCGCCGATATGTCCAAGGACGAAGTTGAGAAACTGGCCCTCTCACATGAATCCTCAGCCAAGTGGCTCGACGGTAAGACTGTCCGCAAGATCATCGTCGTCCCCAACAAGATCGTCAACATCGTCGTTGGATAAGAAATTTAAAGTATAGGTAATACCTGAACATTTTCTAAACTAAAAGATACTGCCCCGCCTATAAAACAGGCAGGGCAGTATCTTTTATAATTATTTGAGCAGGCTTAATAGTTGTCTGAACTTTACTTCTGTGACAGTGGATTCCAGCCATCTTCACCGGCGAGGACTGTGGTGATGGCGTAAGGGGTGGGATCGGTCAGTTGACGGGAATAGGATGCTCTGGCTTCGGGATTTGCGCCGGGACCTTTGCTGTTGTACTCACCGTAGGTGACTGTCTGTTCGTTGGAAGCCTTACCCCAGTTGTTCCACCCGGCCGGAGAGATGTGCTCTCCGAGGTCGCAATTGATGAAAATGGCCTGTGCGTAGGGTCGCCAAGGACGCGACAGTGGCACATTCTTCACACCATCCGCTCCCGTAAGCTTACAATCATGGAACACGTAGCCATATTTGCTATCTTCAGGGGTGGCGGGGGCGGTTACATAACCATTGCCACGGCTATGGATATTGCAGCGGTTAAACACGGCTGTAGCTTTGCCGAAAATGAAATCTACAGTGCCTTCGATATAACAATCCTCGTAGTACTGGCGCGTGGGATAGCCGTAGGTGTAGAGGGTGTCCTGACAGCCGAGGAAACGGCAGTTGCGGAACGTAGCTCTGTCACCGCTCACAAAACAGGCCACAGCCTGTCCGACGGGGCCGGCACTGTTTTCAAACGTAATGTTCTCCGCAATGAAGTCAGGAGCATAAATGTAGCATGAAGCTGATCCGGAGGTTGACTTCCCCTCGCCGAAGCGGTTGAGTTTCGAAGCATAGTCATCGTAGGTGATCACAGCACCGTCCTCACCTATGAGTGAAACCTGTATCTTGCATTCGGGGATGATGACTTTTTCCTTATAGTTTCCCTTCTTGACGAGTATATTGGTCCGGTTGGCTTTACGGAAGTCAGGGACTGCATTGATGGCCTCCTGTACGGTGGTGAAATCACCGCTACCGTCTTGAGCGACAACGAAGTCATATTTACGCTCGTCAGCTGAAGCTGAAATGATGCCTACGAGAAGCAGGAATAGGGATAATGATTTTTTAAGCATGGTTTGATTGGTTTTATCAGGTATTATCTAATTGGCTTGTAGGGACGCGGCGTGCCGCGTATGCCGAACAAAATAGTTATAGCCGTTATTTCGGAAAGATGTATTATTCCATTCGGCATACGCGGCACGCCGCGTCCCTACAAATCATAAATTTATAATGAATAATGCGGTTACTCCATCCCTTTCAGGAGGTCGGGGCGGAGGCGACGGGTGCGTTCGAGAGCTTGCTCGTGTTTCCAGTCATCGATCTTGGCTTTGTGGCCTGAGAGGAGGATATCGGGGACACGCCATCCCTTGTACTCGGCAGGACGGGTATAGACGGGAGGTGCGAGTAGATTGTCCTGAAAGGAATCGCTAAGCGCGCTCTGCTCGTCACCTATAGCACCGGGAATAAGGCGCACGATAGCATCTGCGATCACTACCGCCGGGATCTCACCGCCGGTCAGCACATAGTCACCGATTGAAATTTCCTTTGTGATGAGATGTTCACGTATGCGGTAATCCACCCCCTTGTAATGTCCGCAAAGAATTATAAGGTTCTGTGCGAGTGAGAGTGTATTTGCCATAGGCTGATCGAACTGCTCTCCGTCAGGCGAAGTGAAGATCACCTCATCATAGTCACGTTGCGATTTGAGATCGGCTATGGCGCGGTCAACCGGTTCGACCTGCATGACCATTCCGGCCTCACCTCCGAAGGGATAGTCATCGACCTTGCGATGTTTGTTGGTGGTGTATTCGCGCAGATTATGGACCACGATTTCAGCCAGCCCCTTGTCCTGCGCTCGTTTGAGGATCGAACAGTTGAGGGGCGATTCAATCATTTCGGGGAGTACGGTGAGAATGTCGATTCGCATTGTGTATGGTAGATTTTTTTGACGGTTGTTTTTTCAGTTGATTTTCGATTTTATGCGCCAAGGAGCCGGATATAGATTATTGGACCGGTTGCCGATGTTCTTCACAAAACCGAGCGGACGGTCATGAAAGGTAAGCAGGACGAAACCGCGCGGTGTACCGTCGGGCAGGCTTACAGCCTCACCCGAAAGATAGGCAAGTGCCTCATCGCGCGTGAGCTCACAGTGTGGGAATGCTTTCCGTGCCAGTAGTGGCGACAGGGCAAGTGACTGTGAGGGAATGAGGTCGCGTCCCTTGACATTGCCGATGAGGACACCTTCATGGATTACGTCAAGCTCTTTTTTTATTTTTTTAAGCATATCGGCGTGAAGGCGCGGAAACGCGCTTATACGGTCTTCTTCGCCGTAGATGGTATATTTGTCCTCAGAACCGGCCTGAAGCCAAGAGAGGGCCTGTGAGAGCTGCTGTGATGGCTTGTTTTTGGTATTCTTCTCTTTGCCGGAGGATCTTTTTTCGGCACGTGGCTCACCCGGCTTACGGATGACAGCCACGAAGAGACCTTCACCTCTCACGCGGCCCGGCAGGAAGCGGTAGCAATGAGCGGCCGTCCCGATTCCGGGGCTTATTCCACACTCCGGACTGACATTGATCTCCACGCTTTCACCGTCGAGCTCACTGATGATGCGCCCGACCATCTCCTCGTTCTCACTGCGGTTGAAGGTACAGGTGCTATAGACGAGGTATCCGCCGGGTTTAATGGTCGGCCACAGGTTGCCGACTATCTCCCACTGGCGTTCGGCACACTCGCGTATCAATCCGGGCGACCACTGGCTGACAGCCTCGTCGTCCTTACGCATCATGCCCTCGCCCGAACAGGGGACATCGGCTATCACTATGTCGAAACTCTCCTTCAGGCGACGGAATGATGCCGTGTCGCCGCGCGTCACTATGACTGATGGAGATGACCACTTGATGATGTTCTCGCGGAGGACAGCCGCACGTGAGGGGACATATTCGTTGGCCACCATCAACGATCCTTCTGGGAGCACGTCGATCACGGCTGTGGTCTTACCTCCGGGAGCTGCACACGAGTCGAGCACACGCAGAGGCGATGAGATGCCGGCGGTGAGTTGCGCCACGACATGGCTGTGGAACATCGAGGATGCCTCCTGCACATAGTAGCCTCCTTGATGGAAAAGCGGATCGAAGGTGAAGCGCGGACGGCTGTCGAGATATAGACCGCTGTCACACCAAGGGACAGCCGGGCCTCCGAAGTCAATATCGCTCTCCTGAATCCCTTTCAGGCGGTTGAGGCGCACGGATGTGGATGGTTCGCCCTCCGAAAGAACCGTTTTAAGCTCCTCCAGACCCATTTCGGTCAGCATGGCGAGAAATTCATCAGGAAGTTGGCGTGATGACATGGATCGGGTGTAGTATTTAGCGGGTGAATAAAATTATTCCTGAGTTTTCTTTTTCTGAAGCTTACGGCCCTCGTAAGCTTCGAATTTCTTTACCCATTCGTCCGATATGGGCATTGAAGTGTTGGTCTTGATGTCGAAACCGGCCATCACTGTGCGGCATGAGCATTTGACCTGACGGTCAGGAAGGGCGTAGATGCGCTGTTCGAGGGTTATGCTCTTCTCTCCTATGGCCACGGCTGCGGTCTCGACCTCGATTTCTTCATGGAAGAATGTCGGCACGCAGAAATTCGCGTTGATATTGACTATCACTACGCCCATTTCGCGTATATCCACCGGACCGCCGTTGACCGCCTCGAAGTAACGGGCTTTGCCAAGATCCATGAACGTAAGATAGACACTGTTGTTGAGGTGTCCGAGCAGATCTATGTCGTTGAACCTCATCTGTAGGGGGATGTGATGACGGAATGCGTCAATACCTACTTCGCAATGGTTGGTACTCATGATTATACTGGAAATTGTGAAGTTTTTATTAGTTCGACAGGTCAGTGAAACTGCACGTCGTTGATGACCTCGACGCCCACCACACGGTTTATGGCTGCTATGAGTCGGTCACGGTTGAATGAAAGTTCGTTTTTGAGGGGTGCGGATGTCATATAGACATGGAGCACACCGTGATCCACGTAGCGGCGCGTGGTGTAGCGGTTTATTGCCGGGCCTACCACATCGATCCATGCCGCTGAGGCCCGCTGCTCGTTGAGCGAGTCTGTCAGTCCGGCGCGTGCCATCGCTTCGTCGATGATTCCGGCTATATGTTTGGGATATGTGCGCTTCATGATTCAGTGGGGGTGAAAATACCGTTATCGACCTGCCACATGCGGTAATCGCCCCCGGTGCGCTCCATGATCTCGTCGAGATGCTTGCGGTTGGTGTCGGTTATGAATATCTGACCGAAAGCGTCGGAGGTGACCAGTTCCATGATGCGCTCCACGCGTGTTGAGTCGAGCTTGTCGAAGATATCGTCGAGCAGTAGCAGCGGACGTATTCCCGTAGCCGTGTGGAGGAAATCATACTGCGCGAGGCGCAGGGCTATCGTGAAGGTCTTGCACTGACCCTGCGAACCGGTACGCCTCATCGGCATTCCGTCGAGCTCCATCCCGATGTCGTCGCGGTGGGGACCCACGGACGTATGCTTGACAATCTCGTCGTGGCGGCGCGCCTCGTCGAGGAGCATCTGCATGGTCGTTCCTTCGCGGTTCAGACCGCTCTGGTAAGTTAGGGTGACGTTTTCGTCGCTCCCGGCTATTGCCTTGTAGTAGCGGTCGAAGATCTCAGTCAGCTCACTGATTTTGTCCGCGCGGACCGAGTGTATGTATGAGGCCGACATATCCATGACTATCTCGACAGCGGCATAGAGGTTGGCATCCACCGCTCCCTCGCGCAGCAGACGGTTGCGCTGTTCGAGCGCGCGGGTGTAGCGTATGAGATGGTCGAGATACACGGGATCGCTCTGCGAGATCACCACATCCATCCAGTGACGGCGTTCCTCACCGCTCTCGCGGATGAGGTCGATGTCCTGCGGGGCTACCATGACGAGCGGAAAACTACCTATGTGGGAACTGAGACGGTCATACTCCTTACCGCCGCGTTTGAGGGTCTTGCGGCGTGTGGCCGACAGTCCCAGCATCAGCTCTTCGTCAACACCTTTGCGGACATAGCGGCCGCGGGCTATGGCAAACTCCTCGCCACGGCGAATGAGCATCTTGTCTGGCATACGTGAGAAACTCTTGCAGAAACTCAGGAAGTATATGGCGTCGAGCATATTGCTTTTGCCCATGCCGTTGTTTCCGAGAAAACAGTTCACCTTTCCCGAAAACTCCAGCCGAGCCTCCGGGATGTTTTTGAAATTGGTAAGTGATAGTTCCTCCAGCCTCATAATGCCACAAAAATACTCAATTTTCACGTGATGGCAAAATTAAAAGCGGGAAGATGGGATAATTGTTGATTGTAAAGACCTTATATATACGTTGTTATGTGAAACCTTGCAAATCTAAAGTCACACTTTAGATTTGCAAGGTTTTTGTGTTTGTATGGTTTAAATATTTGATAAATAGTGATTTGAGCTACATCAATTACTCATTGGCTGAACCTGAAGCCTTGATGTACTTAAATTCTTATCCTGAACCACCCCAGTATGGTTCTGAATACGAAAGCTACTGCAAAACACAATGGAATACCGATAATACATACCAATATAAACCGTAGCAGTGGAGATACAGGCAATAGTTCCGCCACAAACACGCATCCTACTACTGCAAAAGGATGTATGATATAGAAGGAATAGCTGTTTTTTGATAGAGATTGAATGACGGGAAAGGAGCGATTCAAATATGACTTACCGAAAGCTAAGAGAAAATAACATATTCCGACACACATCATTGACTCCCAGACTGCATAATATAAGGCATACAGATTCCATTTGCCTGCTAAGAGATCTTGAAAATCAGGTGATGTAGCTCCGAAATATATCAAGGACGGTATAAGTAGAAAAACCACTATTGCAATCCATAGAGAAGCCTTGTGCATATCCAATCTGTCCAGTAACTTTTTGCGGTAAGCCACGATACCCATAAAATACATTGCAGTGTATAATGTAAAGTAACCGAGTTGCAGTCCGAATGCCTCACTACCAATAGGCATCCATAATCGTATTACGAAAGCTATTACTCCCGTCAATAATATGAACAATAGTGTAAATATCCATTCTTTCTGTGTAGTTCTGATTAATATTTGACGTTTGCGTAAGGAGCGATACACTACATAGGCAGACTCAAAAATCAATAGCGTGAACACAAACCACATTGGTCCTAATCCGGGCTTACCCCACACTCCACGTATCCAGAATACAAGTAGAGGATGTAATATGAAATAGAATAGAGCCAGAGGAATGCCCAAACGTATTAATCTGTCTTTGATGAATCCCCTCATTCCTTTTCTATCAAATGATGCCGGCAAAAGATAAGCTGAGATAAAGAAAAACAGGCTCATGAAATAAGACTGGTCAATACCCATATTGACAGAAAGAAGGCCCTTGATCAGTCCGGTTACTGTTTCGGTTATATAATACCATCCTCCCGACGCACCGAAAGAAATTGCAGAGTGATGATAGAATACAAGTATTGTTAGATATACCCTTATAAAATCAAAATAATAAATGCGTTTCGTATCCATGAATTCTTCGTATTTCTATGATGGACGCTTCTACGTCAGCGAGTTTAATTATATTCATCATTCTTTATGGTAAAGTTAGAATACAAATATAGCATATTTTTTTGGTTTAATTATATTCCTTGTAATATTAATAGCTGTAATATTTTGATTTTCAATGAATAATTCATATTTTTGCAAATCTAAAGTGACACTTTATAATTGCAAGAAATGATAATACACCGCCAATTATCGTCTAAAATACAACAACTTAGCACAAAATTTCCGATTGTAACCGTGACGGGTCCACGCCAATCGGGAAAATCGACTTTGCTTCGTTCGCAGTTTCCCGACTATCGTTATGTCTCACTTGAGAATCCCGATATGAGGTCATTTGCATCCGAAGATCCAAACGGATTCCTTAAGACCTACGATAATCATGTGATCATTGATGAGGCGGAGAGAGTACCGGACCTATTTTCCTATTTACAGACACATGTTGATGAGGTTAATGATACAGGGATGTATCTGCTCGCAGGATCAAGTAATTTTCATCTCATGTCGTCCATTGATCAGTCATTGGCAGGTCGGACGGGGGTCGTGAAACTTCTGCCTTTTTCCCGCGCGGAGTTGCACGATGCTGACAGACTGCCTGAAACTATTAATTCACAGATTTTTACCGGTTTTTATCCAAGAATTTTTGATAAGGATATAGCACCGACGGACTATTATCCGGCCTACATAACCACATACGTCGAGCGCGATGTGAGAGCTATCCTCAACATAAGCGATCTGAACCGCTTCACACGATTCATCAGACTGTGTGCGGGCAGGATCGGCCAGATGCTCAACATGTCATCGCTTGCGACGGAGGCTGGGGTGACGATACCGACTATTGATTCATGGCTTTCAGTCTTGGAGGCAAGCTACATACTCTATCGTCTTGAACCTAATTATAATAACTATAATAAACGCATTGTAAAAACCCCAAAGCTTTATTTCTATGATACGGGATTGGCTTGCAGTCTATTAGGTATAAATTCCGTAGATCAGCTCGACACACATTTTTTACGTGGAGGCTTGTTTGAAAATATGGTTGTGAATCAGTTCATAAAGGATTCACTTAACCGTGGTATGCGTCCCGACCTTACTTTTTGGCGTGACAGTACGGGCTTGGAAGTAGATCTGATCAGAACGGATGGAACGGAGATGTATGCTTATGAGATAAAGAGTGGAAGCACATATAATCCGGATTATTTTAAAGGTCTGAAAAAATGGGCTAAGCTTTCCGATATTTCCCCGGAGCATCTTGCTGTAATCTTTGCGGGCGATACCGAATTCGAAACTTCAGATGGCCGTGTTCTCCCCTTTCCTAAGACATTTTGAAAATAAGTGAAATGACGATATCAAAATAAATCCGGTTGTAGAGCCTGCGCTTGTGCTAGCCCTACAACCGGATTTATTAATTCAGTGAGGAATTGTCCTGTCAGTGATATTTCACTTCCCGTTGACGATCTCCATGATGATCTTGGGGAGGTCGGTATTGTCGTTGAAAGAGGCGAATTTCTCTGCGCCGACACCGACGGCATATACAGGAACGAGACCACCGCTGTGACCGTTGGTGGTCCAGCCGAGACCGGTAAAGCTGTCAAGCACATGGAACACTTCAAGAGTGAACTGGTCGAAATCCTTGTAGAGAGTCTTCTGATCAGCACCGTTGCGGTTGACGATGCAGCGTTCGAAAAGTTCTTTCAGCTTTGCAGTCTGTTCGGGATTGACGGGAACGTTTGTCCAGAAACCGAGTTTGTCTTTGAGGAAATCCACCATGTCGTCCCAACGGTAAACGTTACGCGAACGGGCGAGTCCACGGCAATAGTCGGAAAATTCATCCTTTGAAATCTTCTGATAATCATAGTAGTTGAGGTGGAGATCATAGCCCACGGCATTGTTTCCGAGACCCATGCCTCCTGTCTCGTGGTCGGCAGTCACGACGATAAGGGTTTCATCGGGGTGCGCGAGATAGAAATCGTAGGCAAGCTTGAGTGCCTCGTTGAAATTGAGGACTTCCTTGATGATCGTACCACCGTCATTGGCATGGCCGGCATGGTCGATGTTGCCACCCTCAACCATCATGAAAAAGCGGTCGCGGCCATTGCGCTCAAGATGCTTAATACAGGCTTCGGTCATGGCCGGGAGCGTGAGCGCGCCGGGGATGGAGTCGATGGTGTAGCCGATGTTGGATGTGCGGTCCTCGAAAGGCGAGAGCATGAGCACTCGGCGTGATGTGATGGTGTCGAACCCTTCAGTGCCGCGGATCACGCGCACGTCATTCTCGGCGAAGATGTTCATGAGGTCAGTGGGCTCACCGGTCTTTTTATTCTTGATTCCGCGGAGATTAGAGCCTCCGATGAAGTCATAGCCGCAAGATGCGGCATCCTTGCCGATCTCGTAGTACATCGAGCGTGAGGGAACATGGGTATAGAACGCACCGGGGGTGGCATCGTCGGGATACACGGAGGTAACGAGACCCACGCCGTAGCCGTCGTCAAACAGAGTCTTGGCTATTGACGTGACGGCAGCACTGTCGGGAGTAACACCGAGCATACCGTTACGGGTCTTGTTGCCGGTCGCGAGTGCTGTTCCGGCTGCTGCGGAGTCGGTCACGGGTGACGATGCTGAATATGTGGTCGAGACTGCTGAAACAGGAAACTGCATCATGAGCAGATGGTCGTTCTTGCCGAGAACAGTGCGGTAATAGGCTTCTGCACCCATCACCTGCCCCATACCCATACCGTCGCCGATATAGTAGAAGATGTACTTGGGAGAAGCTGCAAACAGAGAGCCTGCGGCCATGACAGCCGCGATTGCTGAAAGAAATCTGTGTTTCATCGGGGTTGGATTGATTTATGTTAATATGTTGATTTATCAGCTGAAGTTGAGGTGAGGAATCAATGCCCGGTGGAGTTGAATTTCAATATTTCATCCATCGGGTGGCGTGAGTTTGAGAGACGGGGGACTTTGCGCTGTCCGCCAAGCTTGCCGGTGGATGCAAGCCATGCGTCGAACACTCCTTTGCGTCCCTTGATCACTGTGAGCGGATCGAGGAAGATACCGTGGCTGCGCTTGGCCTCATAGTCGCTGTTTTCCTGCTGGAGAGCGAGGTCGAGACGACGGGCGAACTCGTCGAGCGACTCCGGCTCGCGGTTGAACTCTATGAGCCATTCATGGCGACCGCGGGAGTGGTCGGAAGCATAGACCGGCGCGGCTGTATAGTTGGCTATCTCGCAGTCAAGTTTATGGCAGACCTTTGTCAGGGCCGCTTCGGCATTCTGCACCATGAGTTCCTCGCCGAATGCGTTGATGTAGCTTTTGGTGCGTCCTGAGATGGTGATCTTCAGCGGATCTACCGACTCGATGCGGACAGTATCGCCTATCGGGTATCGCCAGAGACCGTTGCACGAGGTGATCACCAAGGCATAGACCTCGCCCTCCTCCACTTCCCATGCAGGGATGATCTCAGGATGCTCGCTGGCAGCCTCATCGGCGCGTATGAATTCGAAGAATGTCCCGGCATCGAGCAGCAGAAGCAGAGAGGGATCATCAATGGCATTCTGGAGGGCAAAGAAGCCTTCGGAAGCATTGTAGCATTCGAGATACCTCATGCGCGGAGATGTAATGTGGGCGTACTGATCCCTGTAAGGTGCCATTGAGATACCGCCGTGGAAAAATACTTCGAGATTGGGCCATACGTCGTGGATCGTGGCAGCCCCTTTTTTTGCGATGATCTGTTTGAGCACGGTCAGGAACCACGAGGGAACGCCGGAGATGTTGGTGACGTTACAATCGGCAGCTGCATCCACGAGCGCGGGGAGCTTGACAGCCCAGTCCTCAAGGAGTGCAACCTGCTTGGAGGGCACGCGAAACAGGTTGGCCACAGGATTGATCCTGTCGATGAGATTGGCCGAGAGGTCGCCCACTTTTACTCCCGGAGGGAGCTTGAGCTCGTTGGCGAAACTGCCTCCGAGTATGAAACTCTTGCCTGAAAAGAGACGGCTGTCGGGGTAAAGGCTGAGATAGTGGGCCACTACGTCAGCTCCGCCGCGGTAGTGACTGCGCCTGAACGATTCGGGGGTTACGGGGATGTATTTGCTCTTACCGTCCGACGTACCTGATGACTGTGCGAAATTACGCGTCACTCCGGGCCATAATATGTCCTTTTCACCAGCTATCATCCTCATGACCCACGGACGCAGTTCGGAATAGGGTACTGTCGATGGGAGCGCACGGCGGTAGTCGTCGTAGGACCTCACGGCATCCAGTCCGCGTTCAGCACCCCACCGCGTCGAGCGGAGAGCTTTCAGCAGACGGTCAAGTTCGTTGAGCTGGGTTTCCCTTGTATGACCTGTCCATGAGCGCGAGGTTTTAACCCGGTTACTGAACAGTGAACGTGCGTATGGGGTGAAGTCCATGAGGATCTGTAATTGTGTGAAAGGGAGAGGGCTGTTGTGGATGATGATTATATTACCGGTGAGGAGAAGTCTGTAGATCTTTTAGCTGAATATTGTGCGGCTGGAGTGTTAAAGCTCGTCGGGATGCTTGCGGTAATATTCCTGAAGGAGAGGCCCGATATTGAAATAGTAGCCTCCACGGTTTTTGCCTTCGGCATCCTTGACGGTAATATATTCGTAGGAAGGATCATAGAACACATGATCATCTACGGTATAGTCCATCATATTCAGCAACACGTATTCATGCTGAGGTTCGATGACATACCATGCATTCTCCTCATCCTCGCCTGTTCCGGTCGAGACGATGGCCATGAGGAGATAGTTGAGCTTGTATTGCCAGATGTTCGCGAGGTTAGCCTTACCTTTTTCGCGCAAAGCGTTGATCAGCAGCACCATCTCGCCGAGATTGAAAGGATTGTCGGCGAGAGCCTTTTCGGCGTATGCTATCACCGAGTCACATTCCTGACGCGTGAGTTTGGTGGAACGGTTGAGGACGTTGTACTGGATGGCGCGCTGCGATGAGCGGTAGGGATTGTAGTCCTCCTGAAACATGTAGCCGAGATAGAGATGACGGTATTTGTCAATCTTCATCAGGGTGTCGTTTCGCTGGAACTCCTGCATCAGGCGGGGATAATAGTAGGGTGATTTACTGTCGAGTGTCTCAGCCTTGATTTTCTCAAGGTCAGGTTTCTCGCGTTTGAGTTTATTGATCTGAGCGGAGGCGGAAAGCCCTATGACTATGGTGAGCAGAAAAGTTATGATGGAGCGCATGGGTTCTTAGGGATTGATGAGAGGTGAAGCGGACATTTCGGAGAGAATGGCTGTCAGCCAAAGTATGGCGGTGCCTACGATACATGAGGAGATAACAGCCGGAAGTCCCTTGGCACAAAGATAGTTTAAAAATTTGGAAGATGGAAATTCCATCACACTTCCTGCGGGGGTACGGCTGTAAGCGATTCCGCCGAGTATGGCACCTGCCACCGCCCCGACGATCATCCATTCGTGTGAGATGGCGAGCCCTACGAATGTGCCGGCGAGTGTGGCACCGGCTATGTAGCCCACGCCACGGGTCGATTTGGCGATATTTTTCGGTAAGAGACATTGGATCACAATTACGATACCTGCTGCCACACCCCAAAAAATCAGTGAATTACAGGGAAGTTCATGGATACTCATACCTATTCCGAAAAGTCCGGCGTATGACACAGCGACGGCATACCTGTTGGAGAGAAACGTAAGGATCATCCCGGCGGCAAGCAGCAGCAGGCTGATGGCGAGGACGGCGAAGATTATGGTGATGACGGCTGTCGTGATCATAGGAAGCGGAGTTAGGATAGTTGAAAAATACGTGAAGGATACCGGAAGACCTTTCGGTGATTTTCAGTAACCTTTTATATTTTTAACGTTGATTGGCTTCCGATTGTTGTCTGCACAGGAAATCAGCTTCGACTATGCGCAGACGGCCACCCTTTTTGTCGCCTTTGTCAAGAGAGTTGGCTGCCTCGGCTGCAAGTTCGGTTATCTGCCCGAACGCATCATTTTCCGTAGCAGCTCCTTTCAGACGTATGGTCATGCGTTCGGTTAGCGTCGGCCTGACTGGAATATGAACGTAACCGAGCGAACGTTCGGTGTCGCCTGACCATACTATTTCATTTCCGGCAAGTATTTCGATCGGATAGCTTTGCCGACGCCAGCCGGTTAGCTTGAGTGAGACTTCACTGATAGTTTCCGGACGGTCAAACACATAGGTGATCCATGCGTTGCGGAGCGGTCCTTCATTGTGCCACTCGGAGGTCTCATTGTCATCGACGCTTCTCGCAGCATCAGCCTGATTGCTCCCGGCTATTATTTCTTTCACGTTTACAGCCCGTTTCAATTGCGTGAATGAAGGATCAGCCGGGGTCTCCCCTCTTTCGAGATTAGACGGTAGGATAGCTTCGGGGCGGAACGCCGTCAGTCCATTCTCTATCCTTACCGGATCAATTTTCCATTCGATTGTGGCCGAGGGTAAGCCGTCAGCTTCTGCGAGGAGTCTCACTGTTCCGCTCTCGGTACGGCTGCGCACTATAGCGCGGTTCACTCCGCACTCCACGGGTAGCGTGGTCGAAAGTATGCGGTTGCTCTCCCCTTTGGCAATTCCTCCGCGCCATTCCGCAGGACCGTCGAGTGTGAATCTCACTTCGCGGTCATCAAGCGGACAACGGTTGCCGTCGGCATCTGTTACTTCGAATTGTATGAGTGCCATGTCCGCGCCATCGGCTTTCATTCCACCGGGGGCGGTCATGAGGGTCAGACGTAGTGAGGCAGGTTCTCCGGCAGTGGTCAGGGTGTCGGAGGAGAGTACTTTGCCTTCGCTGTCAAGAGAGATGGCTGTAAGTTTGCCGGGACGGTAAGGGATGGAATCGAATGTGTGGAGGAAATGATAATCAATCTTTTCGTTTCCGATAGGCTCACCGTTGAGCCGGAGTTCCACGCGTGGTGCGTCCGAAACCACATAGACAGGTTTGACAGTCCCTTCGGGATAATTCCAGTGGCCGATGATATGAGTGCGGGACGTTTCGGGAGTGACCCAGCCGTCCCACATTACCTGATGGGCGTAGTATGAATCCTTGGGGATGCGCATGGCATCCGTGACACCGCTCGTGCGGTAGTCCGACTCGCCGCGACAGTGTGAGTTGGTGTCGGAGAAAATGATCTTTACACCGCCGGAGCTGACGCGACGGCCTGTTCCGGGCCGGACGAGCCAGTAGTCATACCAGCGACGGATGTGTTCGATGGCGAGCTGATCGGCATTGAGGTTGTAGGCCGATGCATCGGCGTTGCGATAGAGCGGGCCGTCACCGTTTTTGTGATACGGATAGGACTGCTCGTCCCAGTAGCGGCGCAGACCTTCGTCACGGCAATATTCCATGGCCCATACAGGTTTCGATCCGCTTTTGTTAATGTAGAGCATCTCTCCTCCATATTCTGCCGTGGGGCTGTCGAGCATCTCGCGGCTTCCGATGGCACGGCCGCCGTGAGGGTCGTAGAGGTCGCGCAGAGCCATCATTTCTTTTATATGAGGTTCGCTGATACCTTTGTTCCCACTTTCGTAGAAGATCACGCTGGGATTGTTGCGGTTATAGACGATGGCATCGCGCATGAGGCTGACACGTTGCTCCCACTGCCGCCCTTCGGCATCCTTCTCCGCATCGCCCGCCGGGAGAGCCTGAAGAAGACCGACGCGGTCACACGACTCCACATCCTGTTTCCAAGGAGCTACGTGCATCCAGCGCACAAGGTTACCGCCCGAACGGACTAACTCCCTATTGGAATAGTCACTGATCCAAGGAGCTACGCTCATCCCCACACCGGGCCATTCGTTGCTTGTGCGCTGGGCGTAACCGTGGATCATCATTACGCGGCCGTTGAGTTTGAACATACCGTCGGCAAACTCCGTCGAGCGGAAGCCGGTTCGGGTTGTCACCTCATCGATGCATTTTCCATCGGCTACAAGACGTGTGGTGACATCATAGAGATAGCCGTAGCCCCAGCTCCAGAAATGGAGATTGCCGACTGGGCTGCTTGCCTTTAGGACCGACAGTTCCCCTGCCCCGACGGTCTGCGGTGACGAATGGAAAGATGCTATTTTTTTGCCGTCAGGATCGTTGATTTCTACTTCAAGCATGATTTCCTGCGGTCTGTCGGTCTCGTTTTTAACCTCCGACTCCACGCAGATGTCGGCACTGCGGCTTGCGATGGAGATATTCTGCGGATAGATATATACGCCTGTCGTTGCCAACGATGAATAGAGCGGTAAAGTCTGATAGACAGGGCCAGTGACGTGGAGACGGACGTTCTTTGGCAGACCGCCGTAATTGGCGTTGAAATTCCGGTTATTCCACTGGAATGTGCTTCCGGCAGGGTTTTCCCTCTCCCTGTAGTCCCAGTCATTGTCGGTGAGAACTTCAAGACGGTTTTCGCCGGATGGATTCAGGTAGGGAGTGAGATCGAAGCCGAACGCCATGACGCCGTTCTCATGCCGTCCGAGGCGGTGACCGTTGATCCATACCTCTGCTCCTTGACGTGCACCTTCGAATTCGATGAAAACCTTGCTGGCCTTTGCCGAAGCGGGCAGAGTGAACTTCTTCGTATAGCGCACCGTATCGGTCGGGAGACTGTCGATCAACACCTTATAGGCATAATCCTCGTTGAAAGCACGTGGAAGTGTCACATTCGCATGGCTCTTACCTTCGAAAATGTAGTCCCATCCGGGATTGAAATTCCACACCTGCCTTCCGGTGGCATCAATGCGGTTAATTCCTCCTAAAAACATGGAGGATAGGACTATAATCAGACTGGCAAAACGTTTCATGATACGATTTTTAGGACTATTAGTTTACAAATGTAGGAAAAATCCGAGTAAAAGACTAAATTTGTCCATTATCTTAATTTCAAAATGACAAATAAAATGATTCGTAAAGCTATTGAACACGATCTTGCAAGAGTAACTGAAATTTATGGTAAGATTCACGCTGAGGAACGCGAGGGTCGTTACACTATAGGCTGGAATCCCAACATATATCCGGTTTACACTACTGCTGCCGATGCCCTGAATCGCGGAGATCTTTTCATATACGAGTCCGAGGGAGGTGAGATTCTCGCTTCGGCTATTATAAACAAAGAACAACTTGACAGTTATGGTGTGGCCAAATGGACTTCCGGAGTTAAGGATGATGAGGTGATGGTGCTCCATACCCTGACGGTAGATCCTTCTGCCGGCGGACAGGGAATCGGACGCGCGTTTGTGAAATTTTATGAGGATTATGCCCGTGAGAACGGTTGCCATTCGCTCAGGCTTGATACACAAAGTATCAACACCGTTGCCCGTCGTTTTTACCCTAAACTTGGCTATAAGGAGGTTGCTGTCGTCCCCACCACTTTCCATGGCATCAGGAATATCGACCTCGTATTGTTTGAAAAAATTATATAAGTAAGATTTATCTTATCAAATTCTAAATGAGAGCGGTGTGTATAAGCTTGATATTCAAGAATCATTTCATAATTTTATAAAATATGAATACAATAATACCTACCGATAGTATAGTCATATATCAGACAAGTGATGGTGAAACCAGTATAGATGTAAAATTTCAGGACGAAACAGTATGGCTTTCACAAGCTCAAATGGCAGAGCTGTTCCAGAAGGACAGAACTGTTATTGGAAGACATATCAATAATATATTCAAAGAGGGTGAACTTGAGGAATCTTTGGTATGTGCAAAATTTGCACATACCAAGAATTATGGTCGTAGAGAGGGATTTACTCAAAAAACAGAAATTACGTTTTATAATCTTGATGTGATTATCTCCGTAGGCTATCGTGTTAAGTCACAACGCGGTACACAATTTCGTATTTGGGCTAATAAAATTTTGAAACAATATCTTCTTCAGGGCTACGCTATCAATGAGCGTGTGGTAGCACATAAATATGACGAACTGAGTCAATTGATAAAAATTTTGGGACGTACTGTCCAGAATCAGGAAAAGCTTACCGAGGATAGTCGCTCTTTGCTTGATGTAGTGATTGATTATACATACGCCCTCGATACTCTTGATCGTTACGACTATCAGGAGTTGGAGATTGAGGACACTACCGGCAAAGAATCTTTCCATGCAACGTACGAGAATGCAATGGAGGTTATTCGTGAACTGCATGAGAAATTTGGTGGAAGCAACCTATTTGGTAATGAGAAGGATGATTCTTTCAAAAGCTCTATAGGTCAGATTTATCAAACCTTTGGAGGCGTTGATCTCTATCCTTCAGTTGAGGAGAAGGCTGCTATGCTTCTATACCTCGTTACGAAAAATCACTCTTTTAGCGATGGTAATAAACGCATTGCTGCTACATTGTTCTTGTGGTTTCTAAACGGCAATGGTATTCTTTACAATGAGGATGGTTCTAAGCGGATTGCTGATAATACACTTGTCGCTCTTACCCTGATGATTGCAGAAAGCCGTACCGAGGAGAAAGATACGATGGTGAAGGTAATTGTCAACCTCATTAACAAAAATAACTGAGAAATAGTAGTTATTCGCGTATTTTTCACGCATAAACGAGGGCCATTCTATATATCTTATATACTCTCTATAACCACAAAAGAATAGGAATAGCCATTCCTGAGGATGAGATATTCACAACTAATAATTTAATGATCGCTTAGTCGGAAAAAGTTTGTAACTTTGTAGATTCAATACGGTTAATTCATTTCGTTAGACAATGAGCAGCAGTGATGAGAATCAGGATATGAGTCCGGTGGCGGCTAAAAGACGCTTCTGGTCATATCTGCTGAAATATGGTGTGCCTCTGGTGATATCCGTGGGGCTGTGCTGGCTGTTGTTTCAGAATGATGACATAAATCCCGCACGAATGTGGGGGATCATCCGTGAGGAGTGTGATTTCCGGTGGATGTTGCTCAACATCGCTTTAGGATTGGCGGCACAGGTATTCCGTGCGGCGCGATGGCAGATACAGTTGCGGGCACTTTCGATCCGTCCTTCTTTCGGAGAACTGTTGTTGAGTATTTTCGGAACATATTCAGTCAATCTCGTATTTCCTCGGCTCGGTGAGGTGTGGCGCACCGGATATATAGCCAGCCGGGAGAAAGCACCGTTCACCACCGTGTTCGGCTCGATGGTGGCCGATCGTCTTGCCGATACATTGACAGTGTTTCTCCTGCTCCTGCTCACATTCATTCCTGCAGGCGCGCAGCTCCGGGCTTATTTCGGGCAGGACGGAGGACTGATGGTGAAACTTCTCGATATACTTAGTTCACCTGTGCTCTGGGGAGCTGTGGCTGCTACCGGTGTAATGTCGGTGTGGCTCTTTATCCGTTTCCCCGAACATAAGATCATTGTGAAAATCAAGCAGATATTACGGGGTTTGTGGGAAGGTTTCGCCGTGGTGGTCAGAATGCGTGGCAAGGGGTTGTGGCTGCTCTACACGGCATTGATATGGGGCTCCTACATAATGGCTCTCTACTGTGCCTTACGCTCATTTCCGCTTATGGCTGAAATGCTTTCGCGCCACGGACTGGCGGCACTTGCGGTGTGCTTTGTGTTCACGAGTATATCAATGGGTGTCCCCTCCAACGGCGGTATCGGGCCTTACCAGTGGGCCATGATCTTCGGAGTGGCTCTTTTCTCTGCCGATATTCCGGGACTTACGAGGGAGTATGCCCTGTCGTTCGCCAATATGCTTGTAGGTGTGCAGACTTTGGTACTCATTGTTCAAGGACTTCTGACTTTCGGCTGCATCGCTCTTGCGAAACGTCGAAACCATCCTGCTGAAAATTGAAATAAATACTATTAAAGATTGAAATTATATGAAATTCGACGATAGCGATCAGGATTATTTCCTCCATGATTTCTCTAAAGATAAGGATGATACCCCTACCCGATCCGAGTCCAACCCGGATCTGAGGGCATCGGATGACCGCTCTCCTTCTTTTGATTTTACAGATGGTGCCGGGACAAGTGCGCCTGTACCTGTCAAACGTAAGAAACGGCATGGATGGGTTTGGTTCTTCCTTATTGTTTTTATGATTCTTGCCGTAACGGTAGGTATCAGATATTTTGTGCCCTATGTCACGGAATCAAAGGTGACAGGCTATGTGACGCTCGTCGAAAAACGCGGTATTATCTGCCGCACATTCGAGGGAGAGATGGTGAGCGAATCCCAGCTGGCCGACAAAGGAAATGTCTATTCCCGCGATGTATATTTCAGCATTCCTGATGATGAGACGGCACGCCGCCTGCAGCAATATCAGGGGACGGGTACTCCGGTGACCATCACATGTAAGCGTTACTACGGCACTCTCCCTTGGCGCGGAGCTTCCAACAATATACTTGTCAGCTTTCAGCCTAAATGACGGATGCTGACCGAAGATAAATATTCCCTCCCGACTCACGAGGCTGTGTCGAAATTAAATCGGCTGTAGGGCCAGCGCAAGCGCAGGCCCTACAAACAGAAATCTGATCGTTTTGGCATTGCGATATACGATAAATCTAATAATCACCCCTCATAATACAAAGAAATTTTGGACTATAGAATACTTCCCCCCGATGGATTTCTGGAAGCGCGTCTGCAACTTCCGCTATCCAAAAGCATGAGCAACCGTGCTCTGATCATCAATGCCCTCACTCCGGGTGCATCACCCATGGAGGAAGTGGCGGTCTGTGACGACACGGATGCGATGCGCCGTGCGCTTGCCAATCAGGATGCCTCTGAGATCAATATCGGTGCGGCCGGTACGACCATGCGTTTCCTGACTGCCTATTTTGCTTCCAAGGAGGGGTCAGACCTCATACTTGACGGAAGCGAGCGTATGCGCCATCGCCCTATCAAGGTTCTCGTCGAGGCCCTGCGCTCTCTTGGAGCGGACATTGAATATGCTGGGGAAGAAGGCTTTCCTCCACTCCGTATCCGCGGACACAGACTGAAAGGTGGCGAACTGACGCTTGACTCATCGGTAAGCTCACAGTACATATCGGCTCTCCTGATGATAGCACCGACGATGGCCGATGGATTAAAATTGACGTTCACGGGCGAGACCGTCTCACGTCCCTACATACTCATGACCTTGAAAATGATGGAGGATGCAGGAATCGAAAGTGATTACTTCGATGATGTAGTGACTATAAATCCGCAGATCTATCGTCCTTACGACTTTAAGATCGAGGGTGACTGGAGTGCGGCTGCTGCGTGGTACGAAATATCAGCCATATCATCCGGTGCGGTGACCATTGACAATCTCGCGCGTAAATCATGTCAGGGTGACAGAAAGCTCGCGGATATCTTCGGGCATCTCGGAGTGACCACTGAGTGGGAGGGCGAGGATGGAGGAACTGACCTCGTCCCGTCACCTGATCAGGATGCGCGTCTGCGTGTGGATTTTTCCGATACTCCTGATCTCGCTCAGTACGTGATAGTCACATGCGTGATGCTCGGCATACCTTTCCATTTCACCGGACTTTCCACACTTGCCATAAAGGAGACAGACCGTGTGGGCGCGCTGACCACCGAACTGGCTAATATCGGTATATTCCTCCAGCCGGAGGGGCGCGATGTGGTGGCTTGGGAAGGTCAGCGTAGGCCGATAGACTCACTTCCTGTATTTGACACGTATGATGATCACCGCATGGCCATGTGTCTTGCCCCGATCTCCATATTCTTACCCGGAATTATCATACGCAACGCAGAGGTGGTGGCCAAATCATATCCCGGATTCTGGGATGAACTCCGTGCGGCAGGTTTCACCCTGCTTGACGGTGATGCACCCCTCCCCGACCCTGTTGACGAATAATATTCTGGTAATCAATATTTAAAATTAAGAAATATAGATTGCATTTATGACTGGAGCATTGATCATACTTGCGGTGACTGTGCTGGCAGGGATTATTCTCCGCCTCACCCATCGTCCGGATGACAGGAAGGACAAAGCCGATGACCGGCAGGAAACTTCCGATACTGAAGCGGAAGTGTGCTGCGGTCTTCACGCTGTTTGTGAGAAAGGTCTTAGTCCGGACGGAAAGGCTGTCTATTTTGATGATGAGGAGCTTGACCGCTTTGCCGGACGCCGTCCCGATGAGTATTCTCCGGAAGAGATCGAGGAGTTCCGTGAAGTGCTCTATACACTTCTTCCGGCCGATGTCTATCCTTGGGGATTCTCGCTCACACAGCGCAACGTGGCTCTCCCGACGGTACTGCGTGATGAATGGGTGATGATGGCCGGAGAATCGGACGGCGCAAAGAGAGTGTAAATGAAGAAATAATTGAATTGATTGTCCTGTGGAAATATTCGGATACGATTTTTTTCGTAATGCCTTGATAGGCATGATCCTGCTGAGTGTCGCATCGGCAGTGATCGGAACATACATTGTCACCCGCCGTCTCGTGTCTATTTCAGGAGGTATTACCCATGCCTGTTTCGGAGGTCTGGGCTTAGGTTACTTTTTAGGATGGAATCCGATCATCATGGCTGCGGTGTTTGCGGTAGCGTCCTCCTTGGGTGTCCAGTGGATGTCGAAGCGTCATCGTGTCCGCGAGGATTCGGCTATAGCCGTCATCTGGGCTTTGGGCATGGCTGTCGGAACGTTGTTCATCTTTCTTACACCGGGCTATGTCCCTGAACTTAATGCCTTTCTGTTCGGAAACGTACTCACGATAACCAAGGCCGATCTGTGGGCATTCGGTTCCTACACGGTCATTCTGCTTCTCTTTTTCGCATTTTTTTTCCGAAAGATAGTGATATGCGCGTTTGATCCGGATTTTGCTACCGTGCGTCATCTACCGGTCGGATTCATAACCACCGTGATGACTGTGCTTGTTGCGGTCTGCATAGTGTTGACCATACGTCTTGTGGGCGTGATGCTGCTGATGTCCATGCTTGCGTTGCCCCAGATGGTGGCCGAGACTTTCTGTCACCGTTTCAAGACCATGATGTGGCTCTCCATAGCTGTTTCGACCGCATGTTGTGTCTGCGGATTACTGCTCGGAGCGGTGATCGACGTGCCTTGCTCGGCACTCATAGTCCTTACGATGACCGGGGTCTATGTGGTAACGCGTCTGTATGCGTTCATGAAACAGAAGTGAAAAAACCGATATTAAACGAGCCGTTTTTTACGAGAAACGTAGAATTGTCAGGAGGAGGCGCGCATAACTTTTTGAATGTGCCGATTGTTATTTATCATATAGACAATAACTTCGGCTATGAAAAAGAAACACACACTCCGCCTATTTCTCTCGCTTGGAGCGGGAGTGGCACTGTCAGGCTTGCTGAGCGGTTGCGCCGGCATGTGGCTTGGGACTGACACCGATCTGAACTTTACCCAGCCCGGCGGTTTCGGAATCGATATCGGTGTCGGTGGCCCTATCGGTCGTCCGACTCCTCCCCCGCCTCCCGGTGGTCCCGGCGGACCTCCTCCTGCCGGACCTATGCCCCCCGCTGGTCCTCCTCCGTTCGGATGGTAGCTGATAGTTTTGGTGGGGTTACAGATTTTTCGTACTTTTGCCTTTGAATCAAAAGCCAATTATCTCAACACTTATGTCCCAGTATTCCTATCTGCACATCGCCCTGCGCGGCGAGCTTGAGGGAGCTACACGAACCATCTATGCCTATCCTGCCGCAGGCAGTGAGATTGATCCGCGCTGGAACTCAACTATGGTTGAACCGGGTGCGGCTATCAGACGTTTCCTGAACACTTCGGAATGTTATATACTTCAGTCGTCGCCCCGTGGCCATTATTTCTCTCTGATAACCCGCAATACGCTTAATCCTGATGCGGGCTACATGATGATATCCATTCTCCTGAACAACGGTTGCGCTCTTACGGGACGCCAGTTGATCGGAGTGTTCAACAATATCAAAAAGACACTTGCCGATGAGGGATCGCTCACCGACGAGGCTGTCGAGGACGCTCTCAAGGATGCGGATGTGCCTGAAGAACCAATGATGCTTGAGGCTTGGATGTATCATGCACCGGAGGAGGATATACGGATGGAGGAAGCGGCTTACCGTACCTATATTTCGCAGCAGGAACTGGAATCCATCTTCTCGTTCCCTTGCCAGCTGGATTACGGTAAGTACAGATGTATCATCGTGATTTCCGCTACGGCTTCCCTGCGTCCCGGAGTGAGGATGCCGCGTATCACCGCCCCTATCCGCAAGCTCTATTCCGTGGTCTGTCCGGAGGGTGTGACCACTTCCGATAAGCAGGCTTACGAGGGTGAACGCCTTGAAATCATGTATGAGAAGGATGGTTTCCGCAAGCATAAGGAGAATGTGATTGTCGGAACACCTTCAGCCTACATAAAGTATGAGGGTTCGACGATGCAGGTAAGGACTGCAGTGCAGACCGGTATCCGTTTCGAACGCCGCATTCCTTTCAAGGTCGTTTCGGCTAAGGGGGGTGCTGTCAATGGCTATACCATTACCCTCAACGGACGGCAGGTCAATACGATGGTGCCGTATATCGAGTTTTATGAGAAGGATCTGAAGCCGGGAAGTGAGGTTGATCTCGTGGTGCGCTCAAATAATTTTCGTTCGCTTAAACTTAAAAAGGCTGCTGAGGAGATGCTCGTCACGGAGGAGCTTGAACTGGTGATGCAGCCTGTGGAGCAGGGAATCACCCTGCGTCTGGACTTCGGTGACGGACGTGTGTTCGAGCAGCAGATATCGATTGAAAAGAACACTCCGGAATATAACCGTCTGCATTCTGGCAATTTCCATGGCTTCCGGGCCATGCGTCAGATTGCCGATGATGACAGCGAGGTCTATAACGTTGATGTCCGGGCTAACGTACCAGCCGTCGGAAATGACCGTAAGCAGCCGTCGGACAGTGATGAACCTAAGCAGGAGACTGTCAGCAAAGCACCTGTCTTTGAGAATATCTCTGATGAAGTTGCGGATGAACGTCCGAAGATCGACACGACTCTTCCGACTACTGAGATAATCGAGGATAATACGGATGATCAAGATCCTGCCGATACACGTGAGAGCCGTATTCCCAGCTATTCCGAATATAATCCTGATGAGGATGATGAGGATGATTCTGACGGCCATGCCGAAAGCGGGCAGAGTCGCCGTAAGTCATGGCTGTGGATCGGTCTGGGTGTGATTCTTGTGATCATTGCCGGTGTGATTTTCATTCCTCAGTATCTCGGTCCGTCGGATGAGGAGACTCCTACCGAGGAAATCGAGGCCGAGGAAGCCGGCACACAGACTCCTGTAACCGTGGCTGCTATGACCCCTGAAGAGACCGAGGACGTCAATTATATGAACTCTTATCCTGTATGGGAAGTTGCGAAGCTGAAGAGTCCGATGGCACATAGCCTTGTGAAGGCTATTACGGACGGTGATATTGATGCGGTGGTCAATAATGACTACTTCTCAGTTCCCGGACGTGCCACTAATGATAAGGCGATACTTTTCGCTGATCTGATGTGGCGTGCCAAAGGATCTTATAGCGAGTCGAGCAACCGCCGTGTGATGCGTTCGGCCATAAAGAACGGACAGCTGAATCTCAAGGAGTTCTCTGACAATCTTGCCAAACGCCGTCCTGCCGAAAGGGAAAATTCCGCTCCCCGCCCCACAAAGTGATGCGAGTAAGAGGGTGTTTCATAACCAATGTTAAACCTTTCACGTTGGATTAAGTCAAACAAATTATAATCATATTACTCAATCTCTAATTTAACCGACATTATTTAATCATGAGACTACGCTCATTGACAATCGCAGCTGTTGCAGCTATGTTGGGCCTCACCGGATGTGTGAGCAACAAGAAATATGTGGCTCTTCAGGCAGAACACGAGTCGCTGCAGAAGCAGTACAATGCCTCGCAGGTAGAGCTTGCCGAGACCCGTGCCAACGGAAAGAGTCTTGAGACCCTTCTCGCACAGGCAAGGGCAAACAACGAGGAGTTGAAGCGCAGTCACGCTGCTCTCCAGAAATCGCTTGACAACAGTATCAATCAGAATACTCAGGGTAACGCCAACATCTCCAAGCTTGTTGACGAGATCAACGCTTCGAACCGTTATATCAAGCAGCTTGTCGAGGCCAAGTCCAAGTCTGATTCACTTAACCTTGCCCTCACGACCCGTCTGACTCGCTCACTGGATGCAAGCGAGATGGATGAGGTGAATGTGAAGGTGCTCAAGGGAGTTGTCTATATCTCGCTCGCTGACAATATGCTCTTCAAATCCGGTAGCTATGACGTCAACGAACGCGCCATGGAAACTCTCGGCAAGATCGCCAAGATCATCAAGGATTACCGTGACTATGACGTGCTTGTGGAAGGTAATACCGATCCTGTGCCCATCAACCGCACGAATATCCGCAATAACTGGGATCTCAGCGCACTCCGTGCAAGCTCCATCGTGCAGGTGCTCCAGAATGATTTCGGCATTGATCCTTCCCGCCTCACCGCTGCCGGACGCGGCGAATTCAACCCTATCGCCGACAATACGACAGAAGTCGGTCGTCAGCGCAACCGCCGTACAGAGATCATCATTACTCCCAAGCTTGATCAGTTCCTTGATCTCATTGACAAAGCTCCTGAAACTCAGGAATAAATCTATCTGCTGATTGTTTCTCTGTCAGATTACTGACATCACCCCCATAAAAGCAACAGGCTTTATCATCCTTTCACGGAGATGATAAAGCCTGTTGCTTTTAGTCAGCTATAATGTATATATGTAGATTGGATGAATATCATTTACTGATTTCTCTCGCCGTAGCCGTCGGGACGGAGATCGATGACGGTTATATTGGGATCCATCTTTGAAAACAGACGGGAGAGTGTTGAAATGGCTGATGCGCGTGCGCGCCTGACATAGCCCTTGGAGTAGAATGATTTCTTATAGCGGGCTGCCATACGTTTCTTGATCGCATTCTCCTCTGCGGCAGTAAGTTTGCGCAGACCGAGCAAGCTGCTGTCCCATGTGTCGATAACCTCGTAGGCATTGTCTGAGGTCGATTCATAAATATCGATTTCCTCCGGAGGAAGGATCACGAATACGGAATCGTTTCGCAGCTGATAGTCAAGGCGTTCGAGGTCGAAGCGAATATAGCCGTTGACAGTACTTTTGGCAAAAATCCACTTTCCGTTTATAGAGTCCTTGAATGCGATGTCATCGCGTACCTCAAGGGAGCAAAGCTTCACCATTTCCTTTATTTCAGACAGTTTTGTCTCGGAAAATGACATGTTGGTCGAAGACGAAGTGCTGCGCCATAGCAACAGACCGACACAAGCTATACTGGCGGCAAGCATGACAATTCCTGCCACATGCATACCTATAAATTTCTTGAACATAATTGGGATTAGTGTGATTTGAGAGGTATCGTTATTTATTGGAATGAGATCTCGCTGTCATAGCCATAGCTATGCAGGAGGATGGTGAAAAAGCCACGGGCTTTGGCCTGTGCTTCCTTGACGAGCAGTGAACGGTATTCGGCATTACCCTCCACATCCTTTTTGAGAGCCTTGCTCATCTTGTCTTTAAGCATGGCGCGTTCCTTGGCTGTGATTTCTGACCGCAGCAGACTGACGCGGTAATGCTCCTCCTTTACACCGAGATCGCGGCCAATATAACGGGTCTGGACCGGAGGAAGTGTGAGTTTGACCAACTTACGTTTTTCATCGACCTCCACATCCTGATCGCGAAGCTGCCCTAAGTCAATGTAGGCCTCAATATAGGTCTGGAAGGAATATGCGGCAATGCGGTCACCCACTTTCAGATTATTGACAAGAGCGTCGATACCTTTTGCCCCCTCATCGCTGATAGTGCCGACCTTGTTGAGCGACATCTCTGTCAATACAAGTTTTTGCACATCCTGAAGCTCATGAAACACGTTGATTTCCTGTTTCTTCTGACATGATACTGTCAGTGTCAGCCCCATCACAGCACAAAGTATAAATTTCAGTGTGTCATACATAGTTAAACTGATGCATTTTAGGAGAGTTAGTAATTATTTGCATGATCTCACTTCACAAAAATACGAAATAAAATCATATTTCATCCGTAACCAATTATCTGAAGCAGAGATTTTAGACTTTTTTATAAGACTTTTTCATTCTCAAATGGTTTAAAATCGAAGGAAAATATACCTAATCTACCCCCAAAATGAGTAAATCTGAATCAGTAAACCTACAAAATCAAGTCAACCTTTTTCAGGAACGGCCACTATATTTTAACCCCACGGATAGGGCGGTGATTTTGTTTGGAAAAGTGGGAAATTGTGTGTAAATTTGTGGATATGGAAAACTATATTGTCTCGGCAAGAAAATATCGTCCGGCGACGTTTGACAGCGTGGTCGGTCAGAAAGCTCTAACCGCCACCTTGAAGAATGCCATTGCCACCCACCGGTTGGCCCACAGTTATCTTTTCTGTGGTTCGCGCGGTGTGGGAAAGACTTCGTGTGCGCGTATCTTCGCCAAGACAATCAACTGTTCAAATCCTACGCCTGAAGGCGAGGCATGCAATCAGTGTGACAGCTGCCGTGCGTTCAACGAGGGCAATTCGCTTAATATAATCGAGCTTGACGCTGCCTCAAACAACGGCGTGGATGATATACGCCAGCTTGTGGAGCAGGTGCAGATTCCGCCGTCGCAGGGTGCTTACCGTGTATTTATCGTCGATGAGGTCCATATGCTGTCGCCGGCTGCCTTCAATGCTTTCCTCAAGACTCTTGAAGAGCCGCCGTCCTACGTGATCTTTATCCTTGCTACGACCGAGAAGCATAAGATCATACCCACGATTCTCTCGCGCTGTCAGATTTATGATTTCAAGCGTATTACGGTCAGGGATATGATTGATCATCTCGCGTATGTGGCCTCGCAGGAGGGCATGACGGCTGATCCTGCCGCGCTCAATGTAATTGCCCGCAAGGCTGACGGAGCTATGCGCGACGCACTTTCGATATTTGATCAGGTTGCGGCCTCGTCGCGCGGAAATATCACGTATCAGAGTGCCATAGAGAATCTCAATGTGCTTGATTATAATTATTATAACAAGCTCCTTGATTGTTTTCTCAACGGGAAGGTGCTCGACACATGGCTAATATATAAGGAGATCCGTGACCGCGGATTTGACTCGCATTTCTTCATAAACGGACTTGCCGATTATATGCGTGATCTGATGGTCGCGCGTGATCCATCGACAATGGTCCTGCTCGAAGCCGACGATGAGGCAAGGAAAGCAATGGCCGCTACAGCAGCCAAATGTCCGCCTGAGTTCATCTATAAGGCTATGAACCTTTGCAATGAGGCAGACCTGAATTACCGCGCGGCTTCCAACAAGCAGTTCCTTATAGAGCTGACATTGGCAAAAATATGCCAATTGTTAAGCCCCTCTCCCGATAACAGTGGCGCAGGCGAGGGGCAGTTACAGAAGATACAGTCCGCCACTTCACAGCCGCAGGCCAGACCGGCTGCTACAACGCACCCCGCAGCGAATCATCAGCAGACGGTCTCACAGCACCCCGCACAAACTGCTCCCGTTGCGACTCCGAATGTCCATAATGCTGCTTCACAACAGCCGGTATCAGCTCCGCAACCACGATCCGGTATGGTTACTCATGGTGGCGGGCAAACCGGTCAGAATCATCCCTCAGCATATCCTCCGGCCACTCAGCAAGCCCCGACAGTAGCGGCTTCCCCGTCTGCATCTTACGGTGCAGGAGCCGGCACACCTCCGCCACCTTCACAGTCGGCGACAAAGCGTCCGCTTAAACGACCGACATCCACATTTTCCATCAACCCGGCCAAGGCTTCAGGCCAGAACGCTGCACAGACATCGGCATCCGCTGCCGTGCAAGAACTGCGCAACGGTCTCTATTCGCGTGAACAGCTCAACAAAGCATGGCAGGATTTCATCAAGGCGCATCCTACAGAGCATATACTCATAAATACCATGCGTGCGTCTTTTCCCGCTCCGGTTGAGGGACATAACTACAAGATGATGGTGGAAAATGACATGCAGCTCAACGTGATAGACCAAGTGACCCCGTCACTGCTTAAATTTATCCGTGACGCGCTTGAAAATGACCATTTCACGCTCACTGTTGAGCTGAATCAAGGAGCGGCATCTCCGCATACATGGAACGAGCGCGATGTGCTTAAACACATGGTGGAAAATATTCCGGCTCTGCGTGGATTTATCGATGATCTTGGCCTGACTTTAGGCTGATCACATATCGACCTCCGGATTAACTTGACATACTTTTATTTATGGATTACAATATCATACTTGAGCGTCATTCCGTGCGCTCATATACTAACGTACCGTTAAGCTCCGGGAAGATAACGCAACTTAACGAAGCAATCGCTGCCTACAACTCGGCGGGAGGGCTTCATCTGCAGCTCGTCACTGACGAACCGGATGCCTTCGGGAAGTCCATAATGGCACGTTACGGTAAGTTTGAGAACGTCCGTAACTATGTCTGCATGATCGGTCCGAAAGGTGACGATACGGAAGAAAGAATAGGTTATTATGGAGAAGCATTCGTCCTGCTCGCGCAGGAACTGGGGCTCAACACCTGCTGGGTCGGCATGACCTTCAGCAAAGGTAGGATTCCGGCAGAAATAGGGGAGGGGGAGAAACTCTATGCGGTCATTGCGGTCGGCCACGGTGCCACACAAGGTTCAACACACCGGATCAAGTCTCCGGAGCAGATCTGTCGGGATATTGAAGCGGCTCCAGAGTGGTTCAGGCGTGGAATCGAGTGTGCGCTTCTTGCACCTACGGCAGTCAATCAGCAGAAATTCCATTTTAAATGGCTGGGGGAGAATCGCGTCTCAGCATCAACTTCATGGGGATTCTATACGAAGATAGATCTCGGTATAGCCAAACTTCATTTTGAACTGGGTTCACGGCCTACGGTCGTGGAATGGGTGTAGCCAGATGTGGGTTACAGACGAATGGCTGCCGTAACGGTATATGGTAAAATAGAAGAGGATTAAATATCTTACAATAAATAGAATCGGGTCATCCATTTTATGTGGATGACCCGATTCTATTTATTGGAGTGTCTCTATGAGAAAGACTTACTTATAGAACTTGTTGATGTTGTTGCTTACCTTCTTATTACCGAGGAGGATACGGTCAAGAGAGTTCATCATGCGTGAAGCACCGCGCTGCTGATTGTAGCGGATTGAATTCTCTTGGAAGTCGTAGGGACGACCTTCGTTGTCGATATCGGTCACCTGAAGTACGATCACAGAGTTGTTGGCCTGCATAGGACCTACGAGTGCACCTTTCTGTGCGTTTGCGACCTTACCCTGAACCGCGCTTTCGCTCATACCGAGACCGGGAACCATGTACTGGCCGAAGTTGACAGTAGTGGTATCTACCGATACATTCATGAGCTGAGCGTAGCCTGCTACGTCCTTAGCCTTACCGTCGTAGTCAGCGAGGAGTTTGGCTGCTTTCTTGTCATTGCGGGCCTGAGCTGCAAGGATAGTGTGAACCTGAGCGTCGCGTGCAGGAACGTAGCCGCCGTCATAGATATCGTTGACAGCTACAGCGATGAAACGACCGGTCTGAACATCACCGAATACGGGTGAAACCTGACCCTTCTTGGCATCCATTACCCAAGCGACAGCTGCGTGTGAGTCATTGAGGTTGCCGATGGTGGGAGATGATGCGCTGACAGTAGCGGGGAAGGTAGTGTAGCCTGCCTCCTGAGCGTTTTCTGCAAAAGTCTTTGAGTCCTTGTTGTCATCTACATATTTGCGGAGAGCGGCATCAAGTTCGTTGATTGTAGCGTTGGAAGGCTCTGTTGTGAAAGTTATAGTTGCAAGATCATAAACGGTAACAGGAGCTTCACGCTGGCTTACACGCATGATGCGACCGCCTTCAGCGAGAGTGTCCGGAGTGAAATATATACCGGTTGCACGGCCATCGATGAGTTCCTTGACTGAAGCTGCATTGGCATCGAGGAGTGATACTTCCATATCCTTCTGAGCCTGCGCTACGAGGGGAGAAGCTGATACGCTGTCGAATGACACACCGGCGTTGAGCTGGCCGACGAGTGAGTCAACCTGTGCGCGGCTACCCTGAACAGCGAGGAAGTCGATCTTTACCTGTGCCACCTCCTGATCCTTACCGATGAGTTTGGCAAGAGTGTAGTCGTTACCGTTCTTGCTGACGAGAGTTGCACGGCCTACAGAGAGGCTGTCGAGGGCTGCTTTAAGACGAGCCTGCTTATCGACATCAGACTGAGTGATTTTGTTGCGGTCACCTACGAATTCAGGCATCGTAGCTATGCCCTGAAGTTCGGGATTGTTGTTGAGAGCCAAGAGAGCGTCCTCGACTTTCTTCTGACCGGCGAGAACGTCGGCTTCAGAGGGCACGATGTTTACAGCGATATAGCTGACAGTGCGGGTGGGTTCGTCGAGTGCGTAGCGGTTCTTATCCTTATTATAAAGAGCGTTGATGTCGCTGTCGCTTACTTCAAAGTCATCATCCTTGAGCGATGAGAAGTCTTTCTTGGCATAAATGATGTGGGCTGTAGCGGCGTTGTCATCATAAAGAGCCTTGGCATCAAGTTCGTTGGCTACGAGCGTTCCGGCGAAAAGATTCTGGAATTTCTGCTGAAGGAGCATACGCTCGACATTGTTTTCGAGGTCGATCCAGTAAGCCTGAAGCTGCTGAGCCTGAGCCTGCTGCATGCCGTATTTAGTAGGGTTGAAAGCCATATCGTGGGCAGTCTTTGCGTCGGGTACACCGAGTTGCTGCTGCACCATACGATCGACATACTGTGAATTTTTGCCTACCATCATGTCAGTGAGTTCCTGATCAGTCACTGTAAGACCAAGATCCTTGATCTCCTGATCGAAGAGTTTCTCTGCGATCATGGCATTGAGCACCTGCTGCTGGAGCACGGCGTTGTCCATGCGCTGATTCTGGGCCTGAGCCTGCTGCGAGGCATCCTGCACGCGACGCTGGAATTCCTGAATGTCAATCTTGTTACCATCGACCTTTGCAATGGTGGTGCCGGTGCCGAAAATAGTGCGGCCCGAAGTAAAGAAGTCACCGATGATAAAAGCCAGCAGACCGGCTCCCACGATGATGAGCAAGAGGGCTGACTTGCTACGGATTTTTTCTAATGTTGCCATTTATGTTTAGATGATTTTTGATTTTAAGGGTTATAAATGCTGTAAATAGCCGTCAATAAGCCCCACATGGCAGAGGCTACGCGGATTTAAAGCACAAAAGTACGATAAATTCCATTTAATTCAAAACGAACCTATTGAAAATCATTGGACACGGAGGGAAAAATGAGTGAAAAATTATAAAAAATACTTCGTAAGAGTGTAATATACTTCCCGCTGTGTGCGTTTTTCTAAGCAAAGGAGTGGGTCGGAGTCAGTTCTGGCCCTTCCGAAAACAAGTTATTTCATCTAAACCCACCATTTGACATGCGCCGTCAACTATTTATTCTTTTGTTTACTCTCGTCTGCTGCTCTGTTTCGCTTTTTGCTGTTCAGCCACGTCCCGGAGTGTCGATACTCGGTGACTCATATTCCACTTTCGAGGGTTATGTGACTCCGGATACCAACTATGTATGGTATTTTAAAGTCCCGAACACTCAACAGACTGACGTGAGCGATGTCAAGCAGACTTGGTGGCAGCAGCTCATCCGTGATAAGAACCTTCGTCTCGTAGTCAACAATTCGTTTTCCGGTTCTACGATCTGTAACCGAGGATATCGTGGCGAGGATTACAGCGACCGTTCATTTCTGACTCGTGTGAAGGAGCTTGGTTCGCCTGATATAATCCTTGTGTTCGGTGGCACTAACGATTCATGGGCTGGCGTAGAGGTCGGTGAATATCTTGATGAGAACGGTCTTACGGCTGACGGCAGCGAACCGGATCTCTATACTTTCCGTCCGGCACTTGACCGTATGCTATCTACAATGAAGGATTACTATCCGGGGACGGATATATACTTCATCGTCAACACAAAGCTCCGACCCGAAATCACGGAATCAATAGTGACACTGTGTGGACGTTATGGAGTCGAGACGATAATGCTTGAGGATATTCACAAAAAAGCAAACCATCCCTCTGTCAAAGGGATGGCCGAGATTGCCCGACAGGTCGGGGAAAGATTGAAGTGATGCCGGAGGGATTAATCACTCTCTGACACAGTGTGTGATATCGATGGCGGCGTAGATTTTTTCCTTATCCCGCACGTTGCTAATTGCTCTTACAGGCTATCACGTTTGGCGAAGAGTCCGTCGAGCCAACGGGTGATGGTCTCAAGAGTAGTAGGGGAGACGTCCTCCGTGATTGTCGCATACTCCTGTATCATACCGGTTTTGCAGCGTTGGAAAAGATGGTTATGCTCAGGGAGGAGCTTGATTATAGCTCCGGGATTGAGCTCGGAGATGGTATTGAGATTTTCCGGAACCACCTGTAGGTCAAGAGTCCCGTTAAGCGCAAGCCAAGGTTTGTTGATGGATTTTATCTCTGCGGTAGGATCATAACGGAGCATGTTGCGATACCACGGCGAAAGCATTGTCTCCACTTGCGCGGCCAATTGCTTTTGCACGTCGGGTAACTTCGCTCCTTCACCGAGACTTTCAGCGAGGGTCATGTAGATGGTTGTGTTGGCCTGCTTTGCGGGTAGATCGGATTTTGCTGTCTCAAGTATCCGGCGTTGGAGAGTCTCGCCGTCCCAGCGACCGGTCATGCGGGTAGCTATGGCGCGGGATTGGGACATTATGACTGAATCACCCTGCCATGCAGGAGCGGCAAGAGTAACGATAAATTCACATTTGGGGTTATGTGCGGCATTGCGGATAGCTATTGTACCGCCTTCGGAGTGACCGATGACACCAACCGGAATCCGGGAGTAACAACTGTCAATATATGCCACTCCGGCCGCAATATCATGGACAAAGTCGTCAGTAGTGGCCGAGGCGAAATCACCGCCGCTTCCGCCTATGCCACGGTCATCCATGCGCAGAACGGCATAGCCGTTTGCCGTCAGATGGTCCGCTATGGTTTTAAACGGGCGGTGTCCGAGGATTTCTTCATCGCGGTTTTGCTGACCGCTTCCGGTGGCCATTACTATGGCCGCTTTGGGCTCTATGGTGTCAGGCACGGAGAGTGTCCCGGCAAGAGTTATTCCATGGCAGTGGTTAGTGATGGTTACTTCTTTCTCCAGACCGTAGGCAGAGGCGGAGAGCATGAGAAGTGAGGTAATAACTATGAGTCTATACATCTGATTCCGGAGTTAACGTTTTTTTATCCTTACGGTTGGGATTGGCGGGAAACCATCCGCGGGCCACACGTTTTTGCTGCTCGAAGATCTCACCTATGGTCCAGAAGGATGAGAAAGAGAACACTCCGAGCAGTGATGACCAGAACACATCATCGACGAGCAGTGAACCTGCAATCCCCGCTATGCCGAGAAGGAGAAACCACCACCAGCAACGTGTGCCGAAATAGTACTCACATTTTATTGTGATCGGATGGAAGATTCCTATTATAAGAAAAGTGCATATCCCTATCGCAAGGCCAAGAAGATTATGATTTGAGAGTAATTCGCTCATTAAAATTCGGTGTATATGTGTATTCGGATTATGGTTTTGACGTTAATTCAGTCTCATTCGGGCCGTCGGCAAGATCTGTCATGGTTATATATGAGATCACCGTACATGTCACACGGTAGGGGGTGACATTGGCCACTCTCGGCTGACGGCCTCTATAATAATAGAAGGAGTTCTGTCTATCCCATGATGGAAATTCTACTCTGCGTGTCGCTCCGGCCGGAATATCATCATGAAGGTCAATGACTTCCTCATGAAGTGTATGGCCGGACATGTCGGAATATGACAGCCGTATATTTAGACCAACGATTCTGCAGGGGAGTTTATTGCTTACAAACATGCTTTCCTTGCGAGAATTGAGAGGTTTGTCATAACCGGAAAGGCGTATGTCAGCCTGCGAGGTGACGGCTATTGTGTCGAAACGTATCTTCTGCACCTTGTTCTCCACTGATGTCGTCCCAGCTGCTTTTGGGCGCAGACGCCCCCGCAGAGTCTTTTCGGCATTGGCTTCAGTGAGTGCTCCTGCAAGCAGGATTGACAGGAAAACGGTTAGAAGCCTTAGTGCGTGGATAGGCATAGATGATTGTGGTGGTGAATTACTTGTGGGAAAATGGGAGAAACATTAGTAAGCCTTTAGAGATAGCGTGGTTCTGTGGGGATGGCAGGTGCGGGAAACACTCGTAGGCAACCGTCGATATCACCGGGACTTTTTTCCTGTTTTGTTATCAACCGGCGATACATGTATGGCAATAGTCTCCACCAGTTGAAGCGCAGGGAACTGCCGTAGCGGCTTATCACGAGGCGGCTTTCATCGTCACCGAGGGTGAGGGTAACCTTTTTCGGCGAGTGGAGGGCAGTTCCTGAATCCGTGCGCCCGGTGTAGATACGTCCGTCATAGACCCCGCGTTTTGCTGTCGGTGACAGATAGCCCATCACTGTGCCGGGACGCAACGACATGTCGGCAGCACGCACTATGACCATGCGGTAGGTGACAGCACCGGCCTCGTCCCTTGCCGGATCATCACTATCCTCGCGTTCGATGGCCATCAGGGTTCCCTCGGCTGCAAAACGCCACAGACCTTCCACGGAATGGAGTGGTAGTAACTGCATCCGCTCCATGACTTCAGCGGCCGTATCATAGCCATTTACGGTAGTTGAGATCCGTGGTGTCCCGTCAATAACCTTCTCCTCAATCAATTTAGGCAGCTCAGAACCGCCCGCAGTGACTGCTGCGGACCAGAGTAGGAGGGAGAGGGATATGAGCAGCCGGATCATTGTCAATAACTAAGGAGTAGGCTTATCTGTTGGCAGAACAAGGTAGGGGAGAGGATATAAGGGTTCAGACGATATCGCCGTGTTTAGATCGAGGAGAATTTGTAGGCGAAACCGAATGACAGTATCTCTTTGAGCTGAAGTTTATGCCAGTCTTCATTCTCGGTAGCAGGGGTGGTTGTGTCGTAACGCAGGTGGACATAGATCTGTGTCGAGAGGAAGCGGTTGATGTTGAATGAGAGGGTGTTTTCCCAGTCGCCGTAGGCATACTCATAGTTCGTGAAGACAAAGAGACGCGAACGGAGATTTATATTTTCGGTGAGCACCCAGTAAAGTTTGGCCTCGGCATTGGAACCATACTGACTGACGGTCTTGCGTCCCTCTTTTATTCCGTAGGAAGTCTCGTTCATGCGGTGGTTGATACATGTCTTCATGTTCCATGAGAACGGAGAGATCGAGGCATCGAGGGTGAATGTCTTTTTGGGGTTTGCGTAGTTGTACGTCATACCGACGCCGACGTTAAGTTCGCCGGGCGACATGAAAGCACCTTTCAGGTCTCTTGTGTTGGGTTTGTAGTTGTTGAGGAACTGGGTCTTGAATGAGACGTTGGTTGAATAGTACCAGTATTTCGACGCTTTGTAACCGGCAAGAAGATTCCACTGGAAGAGGTCCTCGGACACTGAATAGTTGCGCAGAGAGTCATTTGGCGCGTCGTTCATGCCGAGTTTATACTGGAAGGTGGTCTCGAAAAGAAAATTTTTGTGGAAGGCAGGATTGAGCTTGACATTGTAGAAGAGATTGACAAGCGCATTTATGTTGTTATTACCGCCCTGATACCAGTTGGGAGACACGTATGCCTGAGAGAACTGTATGGAGCTTGTGAAGGTTCTCAGCCAGTGTCGGCGGTTGAACTGTACCTCCATCTGCTGTTTAGGTGCTTCCTTAACCGGAAGTTCAGCGATTACAATTTTTGCAGTTTCGGGATCGACCTTAGCCTCGTATTTACGCGGGGCTTCGGGAAGTTTGGACTCATCGAAACGGACATACTCAGGAAGGTTCACAAAGAACGATTGTTTGGCACGACGCACGAGATTATTATGATAATTGTCCGTTACAAGCCAGCCATACACGGGATCATTGAGCGATATGCCTGAATCGTTCAGAGGAAGATGTATGGAGTCAAGCAGCTGGAACGAATCGAACACTACGGGACGGAAATAATAGTCCGGCAGGGCTGTCGTCGGGACATACATGGTGTTGAGAAGGCTGTCGGTCGGTAGAGGCCATATAATGGAGTCAACCGCTTCCTTATTTCCAAGTGGATATGTGGACACAAGATTGACCTGATCGATCAAATCTACAACATCAAGTGTATCTGGAAGTTGGTAATTGTAGATCTCCGAGCGATTAGAGGATGTTCCGAAGAAAGAACTTGTCTGACCGAGGATCTGTGAGAAGCCTAAAACAGTCAGAAATAAACCTGATAGAAATGTCCTTACCATAATGATTGATGAATCCTTGGAATGAATAAACATGTCCGGAGCCGGACAACCGATAACCTAAAATGTTATAATGTGCAAAATTAAAGAAAAAATCACTTAGTAGCAAAAATTAGACCGTATTCGCAACAAAAATAAAGAGAATGATCATTTAGGAATGTTGGAACGATATCAAAAAAGACACGCGTCTGTTTTATGGCAGACGCGTGTCGGACAAAAGATGGAGAAAAGTTTTGGTCATGAACGGATATTATCATCCATCTTTATTAATTACTACGGCATATTTAGAAGCTATAGCTTAATCCTATTGAAGGAATGAAAGCATGAAGCTTGTAGTCGGCGGTAAACTTACCGGTGGTGCTGAACCCGAACTGGTCAATTGCCTGAGAGGGGAGACCGGCAGCCTGAAGTTTTCCGATCATGGTAGCTCCGAGGAGATCGGAATATTCGCACGAAGCATTATCTACGCCTAATCCGGCCACATACATGAATGCAAGATCAATCGAAAGCGATGGGATAGGGCGGAATGACAGACCGACGGTCGGTTCGATCTTGGTCATGCCCGGAGTCTCAGGGTTATAGTAATTCTTGTTGACAGGCGACGTGTCTATCATTAGTCCGAGACGTGCATCGAAACGATCCGTCACCGCATATTGTCCACCGATCGAATAGCACCATGAATTTTTGTATTTCTTGGTGATGTTCTGATTGTAAGGGGTAAGTTGTTCGGCAAGAAATTCGATATCGAGACGCTTATATGCATGCCATCCCGTAAGTCGGGCATCAAAAGCGAGGGTAAGACGGTCAACCGGTTTGTAGGCGATGCCGAGACCCATCACCCACGGACAGGGCATTTCAGCCGTGAAATTGGCTTCGTTTATTAGGTCGAGGCTTTCACCGAGAATTCCCTGCGCGATTTGATTGGCATACTTTACGTAGGCGTCTCCGGCTTTTACTTTCATAGCCATTTTTGAGCGGTAAGAAGCACCGACTGTGAGCTGATCGGTGATGTTGTACATCGCGCCGACGTTGAAGCCGACCACCATGTCCGCTTTTCCGTTAAGATTTACCGAGGCTGGGGTAGTGTTACCGAAAGCCGGTGTCCCCTGAGGGAGCTGTCCGAGGGTGGTGAGTGTTGTGATGGCCTTGTCCATCGTCGAAGCTGTCACGAGTCCCTTGTTCAGATCCACCGTACCCCATGAGATCATGGCACCTGCTCCAATGGAGAACTTCGGTGTGATTGCCCATGAGAGCGTAGGTTGGATGGTGAACACTTTCAGGCTTACATTCTGATTGAGCACTGCACCGGGCCAGTTGTCTGTCCAGTTGATCGATGATCCGTAGGGAGTGTAGAATGAGATACCTCCTTTGAGGTTATCGTATATAGAGAAAGCTCCGTTGACATTTATCGGAGTAGCGATACCGTTGTCGGTTTTGTACTCAACTCCATCGACAGTGGCTGTGCAGGTTGGCATTATGCCTGTGACAGCTCCTGAAAGGTCAAGTGTCTTATCCATATAAGCCATACCGGCCGGGTTGAAGAACATGCTTTCAGCACCGAGCTTGAGGGCGATACCGGTGTGTCCCATACCGATCTGTTTTGCGGATAATGAATTGATCTGGTAGCCTTCGGCTAAAGCTGTATTGCCAATAGTTGCAATTGCAATAGCCGAGATAATGAATTTCTTCATAGATAAATAGGTTAGTGAGAGTTGGCAGAGTGATCTGTTATATCAACAGGAGGTCTCTGCCTGAAATTTTTAATATTTGTAGAAATTGTCGGCAAAGGTAGAGTTAAACCATGACATCCCCAATATAATACACACTTTTTAACGAAAAAATTTGACTAAAAGTCAGATTATTTGGTCTAAAACACATGGGGAATAGTAGGCGAAAATTGTAGATTAAACTCTTTAATAGCTATAATTCAGAAGGATATGATTGCAGCATACTGTCCATTTTACGGTATCTGTAAGCGATCCGGCCGGATGCTTCTTAAATATACACGTATGCAAAATAATAACAGTCTGTATAATTTGTAAAATCAATGAATTTCAGCTATATTTGTAACATAAATCACATAATCTTCCGCCACATGAACTCTTCCTCTGCTACATTTATCAATCCACTGACTGACTTTGGTTTCAAATACCTTTTGCCTAAAGTATTTATGAATGATCCGGTATTTCGCCGGTTAGGGGAAGTGGCAAAAGTTGCTGCTTTAACAGATAATGAACGGGAGGCTTATGATAAGTCTCTTAAAGTCTATCGTGACAGCTATGCTATCGCCGAGACAGAACGTGCTGAGGGTCGGGAAGAGGGCCGTGCGGAAGGTCGTGTGGAAGGTCGTGCGGAAGAAAAGCTGTCAAACGCCCGTAATCTGAAGAAATTAGGGATTCCGATAGACATTATTGCGAAAGGGGTGGGTCTGTCTGAATCTGAAATCGCGTCCTTGTGATGCGCGTTTAAACATTGCGGGGAATTATTTTTTTCATTATAATAAAGGGTTATGATGAAATCATCGTGACCTAATTTTATGGAATCACGGCAGAATTTTGTATCTTTGCGTGTTTTCAAGTGTAGGTAGGTAATGTGTACTCCAAGAAGTACGAGCCTGCCGCAGTAATAAGTACGAAAAAATTACAGCTATGACCATTGATCAGATACAGAACGACATTGTCGATGAGTTCTCTGAAGTCGATGACTGGATGGATCGTTATGCCATGATAATCGACCTCGGTAATAATCTTCCTGAGATAGATGAAAAATATAAGACTCCGGATCACCTGATCGAAGGGTGTCAGAGTCGTGTATGGCTCAACGCAGAGCTCTCAGAGGATGGAAAGGTACACTATACCGCCGACTCTGATGCTATAATTGTCAAAGGTATCATTTCGCTTCTCATACAGGTGCTCAACGATCAGACGCCCGATGATATCCTCAAATCAGACCTTCATTTCATTGATGAGATAGGTCTGTCTGAACACCTCTCGCCCACTCGTTCCAACGGCCTTCTTGCCATGGTGAAGCAGATGCGTCTCTACGCTCTTGCCTTTCAGGCTAAGCAGAACAAGGCCAGTCAGGAAAATTAAAACCGATTACTGTTGAATAATGGGAAAAAACAAACTTAAAAAGTTTGCTGAGATGGAGACGCTCGCTTGCGTCCATCAATACCCGCAATCTGCGCTTGACGGTGAATGCCCCTTGCGTGGAAAGTGGGGGAGTGAAGTGTTCGGCAATTCCAATCCGATAGTTCTTGAACTCGGTTGTGGCAAGGGTGAATATGCAGTCGGGATGGGAAAACTTTATCCTGACCGTAATTTCATTGGGATCGATATAAAGGGTGCACGTATGTGGACAGGAGCCAAGGAGGTGGATCAACTCGGACTCACCAACGTGGCATTCCTGCGCACATCCATCCATCTCCTTCCACATTTTTTCGCTCCCGGCGAAGTGTCGGAGATATGGATTACCTTCCCTGATCCGCAGATGAAGAAGGTAAACAAGCGACTGACTGGCACTCACTTCCTTGACATCTACCGTCAGGTCCTCGCTCCCGGTGGCATCATACACCTCAAGACCGACAGTCCCTTCCTGTTTGCCTACACAACGGCTATGCTTGAGCACAATTCAATAACGCCGCTTCATGCCACGGCTGATCTCTACAACTCTCCGCTTGACGCAGTCGTACCTCCGATCAGGACATATTACGAGCAGCAGTGGCTCGGACGCGGAATACCGAGTAAATATATCGCATGGCGATTACCCTCCGATGAAGTCGCGCTTAGTGAACCTGACGTAGAGATCGAACTGGACACTTACCGCTCGTTTGGACGCGGCATTCTCCAGTCAACCCCTGAATATCAGAACTAACTCTCCATAGCAACAACCCCGAAGCAATATTGCCCGTGGTTGAAACCATCACCAGATCAAATTTACAAAACTAATGCAGCTATATCCCTCACTTATAACAGACGCGCTCAACACTGTCCGCTATCCCGGCAACGGAAAGACTCTCATTGAGGCCGGAATGGTCGAGGACGACATCCGCATCGACGGTGACAGCGTCAGCTTTTCGCTCATATTCGATAAACCGACCGATCCGTTCATCAAGTCAATGAAAAGAGCGGCAGAAACAGCGATCCATACCTACATATCTCCTGACGTAAAGGTGACAGTCAACGTTGTCTCTCATCAGCCTGCTCCTCTCAAGCCAACCCCTGTACTCCCCGGAGTGAAAAATATCATCGGAGTATCGTCAGGCAAGGGCGGTGTCGGCAAATCCACCGTGGCATCTAATCTTGCCGTGGCTCTGGCAGCCGAAGGCTATAAGGTTGGACTTCTCGATGCTGATATCTTCGGACCGTCCATGCCCAAGATGTTCGGTATTGAGGATGAGCAGCTTTACATCCACGATGTCGATGGCCGTCAGCTTATCATACCTGTTGAACGCTATGGAGTTAAGCTCCTTTCGATCGGTTTCGTCGTAGATAAGGAAAAGGCAGTCCTTTGGCGCGGTTCGATGGCCTCCAATGCTCTCAAACAGCTCATCACTGATGCAGACTGGGGTGAACTCGACTACTTTGTCATTGACATGCCTCCCGGTACGAGCGACATTCATCTCACCCTCGTGCAGACTCTTCCGATCACAGGCGTTGTGGTAGTTACTACCCCTCAGGAAGTCGCACTTGCCGATGCCCGCAAGGGTATAGCCATGTTCAAGGAAGATAAGGTCAATGTGCCTATACTCGGTCTTGTAGAGAATATGGCCTACTTTACTCCGGCAGAGCATCCGGACGAACGTTACTATATTTTCGGTAAGGAAGGAGGAATCCGTCTTGCCGAGAAACTCGGTGTGCGGCTCCTCGCCCAGATTCCTCTTGTAGCCTCGATAGCCGATTGCGGTGATGCCGGTAAGCCTGTGGCTCTTACGGAGGGAATTACGGCACATGCGTTCGCACACCTTGCTCATGAAGTCATTGATGCTGTCGCAGAGCGCAACCGTGAGCTTCCTCCGACACAGAAGGTCGAGCTCAAACACTGAGCATTTTCCTCGTGATCACCGGGCATCTTGCTCCGGTTAAGCTCATCGCACGTTAATTTTTGACTTTTCATTTCTGACTGAGATTCCAATGAATAAGTGTCATTCACGGGAGGGTCACGTAACCCTTCTGCGGATGACATTTTTTCAAATTAGAGTAATTAGTCAATGTGAATCTCAACAAAGGCGTAAAATGATAACAATTAAATGATCTTGAGAATGTATAGATTGATTCTGATCCTGATCCTTATTGTGGGGAATGGTTCGGAATGGATGCGGATATCTGCAACCGTAAAATCTTTTTCAACTGCTGATGGAATGTCGCATGACCGGATCGTGGGTCTATGTCAGGATGACAGGGGTGTGGTATGGATCTGTACGTGGTATGGGATTGATCGTTACGACGGCTATGGATTCAAATCCTTCCATCCTCAGGGTAAGCAGGATACCTATAGTCGTTTTAAGAAAGCTTTTTTTCGTAATGACAGTATATTCGTCAGCACTGTAAACGGTCGGAATCTTGTGTTTTCACTTGCTTCGCTCACATACGGGACTTATGACGGCCCATTGCCGGACAAAAATCAGCGTTGCAGCGTTAATCTCATTGACAGTGATGGAAATGAATGGGACGCTACATACGAAGGAGTGACACTTACTAAACGCCTGTCTGATAATTATCATCTGCTGACAAATCCGGCCTATCCTTTCGTACGTGCTCTTTACGAGGATTCGCAGGGTAGGCTGTGGGTGGCATGGTGCGGTAATCAGGATGCCGGAATGTCGGATGGAGAAGTTATTGTATATGACTCCAATGGACATCCTACAGGATTGAAATTTGAGGGGAAGGTTGTATATTCTATCAATGAAGACAAGGATCATAATGTGTGGCTTGGGACACGTCAGAATGGCCTCTCGATTTTGAGGCCTTCGGGTGAAAATGAGTTTACGGTGTATGATTATTATCACGATGATAACCCCAATTCTTTATCATGCAATAGAATATTTGATATTTTGCAGGATTCATACGGACGGATATGGATTGCGACGCTTGGAGGAGGTGTCAATTTAGTTGAAAAAGGCTATGATGTCGCGGATCTCTCGTTTTCCGTGCCGGAAGAGTATCCGTTGGCGACCAATCCACGAGTGCGGTCCATTGAGGAATGTGAGGGGCTACTACTCATAGCTACTGATAACGGGCTTATCAAGACCAAGCTAAAATCCATGGGAGATAATCACAGATGGATTTTTCAATCGGTAACAATGGAAGTTGATGCGGATGGACCGGCAGAGGAACTCATACATATAATAAAGACTGAGAGAGGGAAAATCCTGATTTCCTCTTTCGGGAGGGGGATATGGGAGTATCAGATTGATAAATCGGCTTTCCGTCACGTGGCTGCTGATGACATCGCTTACAAACAACCTGTATTTTCTGCTCTTCCGCAAGGCAGGGACTCGCTGTGGGTTGTTTCCCGCAGTAATCTGCTGCTGTATGATAAAAGCGGGAAGAATTTTATCACTCCGGTTAATCATGCCTATACAATGCTTGAGACGAAACCGCTGAAAGACAGCAGTGGGCGGAACTGGTTTGCAACAAATGACGGGCTACTTTGTATTGAAAATCCTCTGGAAACCTCACGGATCGATGAAGGTCGTAGCCCTGCAGTTATATTTACGGAATTAGTACATGACCAAACAGAATCGTCCCGAAGTCTATCCTATACCGATTCCATAGTAACCATCATTCCGTCTCAACGAAATTCAACGCTTCTGTTCTCGTCACTTGATTACGGAAATTCCGACAGGATCAGATATTACTGGAGGATTGCTGAAAAAGATACAACATGGAGGGAGACGAGTCACGGACATTCATTATCCTTAGGAGAGATTCCACCGGGAAAATGGACGATGGAAATCAGATCGACCGATGCGTCTGGACAATTACTTGATAATTCCGGTCGATTGCATCTTGATTTCGAGGCTTATTGGTATGAAAGGCAGGCTGTCAGGGTGGCAATTTATGCATTGATCGGTCTTTTTGTCCTTTTTGTCCTATGGCTTCTCATTAAATACCGACGTTTGCAGACCATATACTCCAAGCTTCTCGATAGTCAGCCGGTCGCAGTGGTGAGTGCCGCTATGACGGAGATCAAGGATACGGAAGAATTGACCGATGCCGACAGGGAATTCATTGATACGATAAACATGAAACTCGAAAGTGGGCTTAGTGACACAGATTTTTCCATTGATGATCTTGTAGGATCATTAGGGATGAGTCGTTCGGTATTCTACAGGAAACTTAAATCCATAGTGGGGCAATCACCTTCGGAGTACATAAATCAGTATCGCCTTCAAAGAGCAGCGGCAATGTTGCGTGCAGACGATAGTAAGGCCATATCGACGGTTGCGTATGAATGTGGCTTTTCTTCTCCCCAATATTTCAGTAACCTTTTCCGTAAACGTTATCAGATGACACCCAATGAGTGGAGAAAAAATGGACGATGACCTGATTTTACACTTATAAGAATAGCATTTACAATTCTAAGATTATGTTAATCTGTAATTTTGCCTCATCATAAAACCGTAGTTAAAAAATATCATGAGGTTAAAATCATTATTAATTCTGGTCTTTGGAACCATCAGTTCCAATTACTCGTTGTCCTTGGCTGCCGAGGCACAAAATGAGCTTCCGCGTGTGATAGTCCTGACAGATGCGGAGACGGATGACCGTTGTTCGATGGTTCATTTCCTACTTCATTCAAATGACATGCAGGTGGATGGTATAGTCCAGACCAACTCATGCTTTCAGCGTAAAGGCTGGAGTCATGAGCCGTGGCTGAAGGAAATGATCGATGCTTACTCGAAAGTATATCCCAACCTTAAAGTTCATGATCCTTCATATCCGACACCGGAATATCTGTTGTCGCGTGTATATGTCGGCGATGAGGATCCTGATCATATCATGCTTGGAGGCGGAGCATGCAAGCAGTTGCTACCCGGTGCTGAGCCCATAATAGATCCTTCACAATGGCCGGATACGCCCGGATCTGACCGTATAGTCGAAGTGCTTCTGGAGAATGATCCGCGACCTGTCTTTATCCAGTGCTGGGGCGGAGGTAACACTGCAGCGAAAGCATTCGATAAGCTTAAAGAGAAATATCCGGATGATTATGACCGTGCGATACGCAAGGTGGTTCTTTATTGTATATGGTATCAGGATGCTGCCGGTCCGTACATAGAAAAGTATCATCCGTCGGCAACAATATTGCTTAACCATCATTTCAGCGGGAGCTGGGATTACGGGACAATGACAAATTCGACAGAGTTTGTGGATAAATACATGCATAATGGGAAGAATCCTCTCGGCGATCTATATACCCAGCCTTACATAAGCGAGGGTGATACACCTGCTTTCCTTTATTCTCTTGATAATGGTCTGCGTTCCTATGAGCATCCTACCTTCGGAGGATGGGGTGGACGTTTCTATAAGGTCAGAGGAACAGAAAATGTGTATCGTGATACCGGATTCGGGGAATTACGCGAATGGATTGAGCCTGCAATGCATGATTTTCAGGCAAGATTGGAATGGTGTGTCACCCCTGAATACGCCAAGGCCAATCATAAACCGGAAATTAGTGTCCCGATGGGCCTTGACCACACCGTATGTAGCGGTGACACCGTAAGGTTGAAAGCCAATATTAACGATCCGGATCAGTTTGATGTCGAGGCTACATGGAAATTGCGTGGCGACATGTGGTCGCAGAAAGGAATCACGAAGGAATTTGTCGCAGCCAATCCAGACCGATTCCACACTCCGTGGCGGTGTGCGTGGTATCAATATCCTTCAGGTTCTTACAAGGACTACGTCGATCTGCAAATAGGATCCGAAAGGAAAGCCGATATGTGGTTTGTAGCACCTGAAGTGGATGAGCCGCAGACAATACATATCATTCTTGAAGCATACGATATGTCCGTACCGCGTCTCACATCCTACGCACGCTATATAGTCACTGTTGAGCCACGTAAGGCATCCACTTTATCAAAATAATATTCAGGTCATGAAATGTTTATCTCTACTATTGTTTGCTGTGGTGCTGTCTGCTTGCATGCGGATGGATGCGCGTGACGCGACCGTTACCGAAAGACCCCGTATTCTCGTAAGCACTGACATAGGTGGTACTGATCCTGACGATAATCAGTCCATGATCCATCTGCTGATGTATGCCAATGAATTTGATATCGAGGGTCTCGTTTCCTCCCCATCTTTCGGTGAAGGTTCGAAAGAGGAAATATTTCGTATGATATCGCTTTACGAACAGGACCGTCCATCGCTCGTCAAAGGGCTTAGGAACAGCTTCGGCGACAGTCACGGGACATATCCGTCTCCTGAATATCTGACTTCAATCGTGAAACAAGGTCATAAAGGGAGTGCCCCGTTGTGTGGCTATGATGGATCGACCGAGGGTTCGGAATGGATAGTGAAATGTGCGCGCCGCGCCGATCAGCGTCCGCTGTGGATTCTTGTATGGGGTGCACTTGAGGATGTCGCACAGGCTCTCCATGATGCTCCGGATATTTCCGAGAAGATCCGTATCTACTGGATAGGTGGTCCGAATAAGAAGTGGGGTTGCAATGCCTATAATTACATAGTTGAGAATTTTCCTTCGCTATGGTTCATAGAAAACAATGCCACTTATCGCGGATTTATCGGCTCAACTTCGGATACATCAATCTATCAAAAAGGATTTTGGCCGACATTTATGGAGCACGCCGGTGCGATGGGTGACGATTTCGTGAATTATTATGGAGGTATGGTAAAGATGGGCGACACACCCTCGCTGCTCTATCTGATGAAGGGAGATCCGGAGCGACCATCCTCTAATCATTGGGGCGGCCGTTTTGAAGTCATGAATTATACGCCGCGTTATATCATTACCGGACCCTTATCTGCTTCGGACACTGTCCCATGTTATTCTCTCCTTGAGTGGCGGCTCAATGGACCGCAGATTGAGCTTGCGCCAGACTCAGTGTGCTTTTCACTGACAATAGACCGGCAGAATTGGCCCGGATACTACGCCGGAGACGGAATTTATGTGGTCAGATACGCACCGAAAGCACCTGCTACACTTGGCTATACGGTGAATTCTGATATTGTAGGTTTCCCGATTCATGAAGGTACGTTTACCGTTGGTAAGAAATGGCCGGCCATTGGAGATTACAGTTCCGGTAATCCTAATATTGTTGCAAATCACATCCCGTTGGGAAAAGTAGATGAGGATGGCAGGTATATGTCAACATGGTTCACCGATATTCAGGACTATTCCTCCGCTTGGCAAGGTAGTTCCACTATATCCGGATGCCGGAATGATATCATGAAAGATTGGAGCGTACGTTTTCAATGGCTAAAATGAGTGATGGAGGCTTCCGGTGTTAAGTGATCGGTTAAATGGCCGGTTTATTGCCTCATATCTAACAATTACGATATAAACTTATTGTAATATTCCATAAATCTTCACCAAGATGGATGTAGTTTTAAAACTTTTGTGTAACTTCGCAGTGTTGACTCCTCGAAGAAGTTCCAAGTGTGATCCAACAACAACAATCATCATCAGCTAACTACCTTAAAATAGAATATGAATAATCATGAATTAACTAAACAGGCAGAAATCAACCGTAAGAGACTGCTTGAAATTGTTTACAGTGCGAAAGCCGGGCACATTGGAGGCGACCTTTCATGCCTCAACATGCTCACTGCGTTATATTTCGACATTCTTAACGTTGATCCGGCCAATCCGGAAGATCCTGACCGCGACCGATTCATCCTCAGCAAGGGTCACTGTGTCGAGGCTCTTTACGTGACTCTTGAAGCCAAGGGTTACTATGGACGCGAACTGACGGATACTCTCGGAAAATTCGGTTCGATCCTTTCGGGGCATCCCACCATCGAAGTTCCCGGTATCGAGGTCTCGTCCGGTGCTCTCGGACATGGTCTGTCCATCGGTGTGGGAATGGCCATCGCGGCCAAGAAGGACGGAAAGAGTTACAAGACATACGTCCTTATGGGTGATGGCGAACAGGGTGAAGGCTCTATCTACGAGGCAGCTATGGCCGGAAATCAATATAAACTCGATAATCTTGTGGCCATAATCGACCGCAACCATCTTCAGATCAGCGGTAACACCGAAGATGTGATGGCCTTGGAGGATATCACCGCCCGTTGGTCGGCCTTCGGTTGGGACGTAAAGACTGTCAACGGAGACGACATCTGTGCTATTGTCGAAACACTGAAGGGTATCGATTTCAATAACGGTAAGCCCCATCTCATTATTTCAGAAACCACCAAAGGCAAGGGTGTGTCGTTCATGGAGAATGTGGCCAAATGGCATCATGGAGTTCCCAATGAGGAGCAGTATGCCACAGCCATCAATGAGATCGAATGTCGAATCAACGAACTTTAATGAATTATGAAAGCCTGTAGAAAAGCGTTTACAGAAACTTTGCTTGAACTCGCACGCAAAGATAAAGATATTATCGCGGTGACCACCGATGCCCGCGGATCAGTTACTCTCGGTGATTTTGCCAAGGAACTTCCTGACCAGTTTGTCGAATGCGGTATTGCCGAGCAGAATGCCGTCGGTATCTCTGCCGGACTTGCCATGTGCGGCAAGAAAGCATACGTCTGCGGTCCTGCCTGCTTCTATGTTGCGCGCAGTCTTGAGCAGGTCAAGGTCGATGTGGCCTATAATCGCACCAACGTCAAGATTCTCGGTGTCAGCGGCGGTGTCGCTTACGGTGCGCTCGGTGCTACTCACCATAGCCTCCACGACATTGCAGCTCTCCGCACATTCCCCGGCATGAACGTCGTGCTTCCGTGTGATGCACGCCAGACCCGCCGACTCGTGGAGATGCTCGTCAACCGTCCCGAACCGGTCTATGTGCGTGTCGGTCGTGCGGATGTGCCTGACGTGTATGAGAACGATGATTTCAGCTTTGAGTTCGGCAAGGCCAATATGCTCCTCGACGGTACAGACCTTACTATCATCGCAACAGGTGAGACCGTCTATCATGCCTATCATGCCGGTCTGCGTCTGCGTGAACAAGGTATAAATGCCCGTGTGCTCGATATGGCTTTCGTCAAACCTCTCGACACTGAAGCAGTGCTCAAAGCCGCAGCTGAGACAGGAAAAATCATCACCGTTGAGGAACACAGCCGTTACGGCGGTCTCGGAGGTGCAGTCGTGGAAACGATCGCTGAAAATCCTGTGCCGGTTAAGATCATAGGTATTCCTGACGAAGATGTGATCCACGGTAATTCCAAAGAGATTTTCGCTCACTATGGCATGGATGCCGATGGCATTGTCAGGACAGCATTGGAATTTCTCAAGAACTGACACTCCGTAGCAGTCATGGCTAATGCTTAACAATAAATACCTTACAATATATCATGAAACATAAAATTATAGCGATTGACCAGAGTACGTCGGCCACGAAAGCGATGCTTTTTTCAGACGAGTGCAAGTTACTCGACCGACTCAACATAGAGCACCACCAATATTATCCCCGCCACGGATGGGTGGAGCATGATCCGACCGAGATCTACGATAATACCGTCAAGGCCATCACCATGCTCATGGAATCAGTCGGTAAGGAAGATGACTGCGAATATTCGCTTGCCATAACTAACCAGCGCGAGACGGTCGTGGTGTGGAACCGCGTGACAGGCGAGCCGGTACATAATGCCGTCGTGTGGCAGTGCCAGCGCGGAGCGGGGTTGTGCAATCAACTCAAAAAAGCCGGTCACGAGCCTGTAGTGAGAGCCAAGAGTGGTCTGATGATCGATCCTTATTTCTCAGCTACGGGTGTGAAATGGATTCTTGACAATGTCGATGGAGCGGCTGAACTCGCCGCCAAGGGTGACCTGCTCATGGGCACTATCGAGTCATGGCTTATATGGAAACTCACCGGAGGTAAGACCCACGCCTGTGATTACACGAATGCATCGCGTACACTGCTTTTCAATATCCACACGCTCAACTGGGACAGTGAACTGCTTGATATTTTCGGCATACCTGCCTCGATGCTTCCCGAAGCCAAACCATCGGACTCCGTGTTCGGTGAGACGACAATCGAAGGGCTCTTCGACAGTCCTATCCCTATCGCGGGTGCGATCGGTGACTCCCACGGTGCCTTGGTAGGGCAGATGTGTTTTAAATCCGGTATGGGTAAGGCTACTTATGGCACGGGATCTTCCGTGATGGTCAATATCGGTACGGATGCACTCAATCCGCCAGCCGGGCTTGTCACTTCCATCGGTTTTGCCGCACTCGGTAAGGTCCACTATGCTTTCGAGGGCAACATCCACTGCACGGGAGCTACTATCAAATGGCTTACCGATAAACTTGAACTGATCAATTCACCCTCTGAGGTAGAGCGGTTTGCCCTTAGCGTTCCCGACACCGGAGGCGTGTATTTCGTGCCGGCTTTTGCCGGTCTCGGTGCTCCTTGGTGGAATTCGGAAGCCAAGGCGGCGATTGTCGGCATGACGCTTGCCACCGGCAAGGGACATGTCTGTCGTGCGGCTCTCGATGCCATAGCCTACCAGATCAAGGATCTGGTGGATACCATGACCTCAGGCAATGATGTCAGCCTCTCGGAACTGCGCGTGGATGGTGGACCGACCAAGAATAACTATCTCATGCAGTTTCAGGCCGATATGCTCGGTGTGGCGGTGAACCGTGCCGACATCGAGGAAGCCTCTGCTTACGGAGCTGTGCTTATGAACTGTCTGGCCCGCGGCGTATGGACCTCTCTCGATGAGGTAGCCGCCCTGCGCACGCACAATGATCTGATCATACCCGCTTCAGAAGCTGAAAAGAATGCAGCCCTTTATGCCGGCTGGTGCAAGGCTGTCAAGCTCATCAATCAGTAAGCCGGTTCGTTCAGACAAAAACAAAGAATTTCTTATCTTATTATTTAATAACCAAACAAAAAACTGTTGCAATGAAAAAAGATGCAATCAACGGTAAAGAGACTTTCGGTGTCATCATCGGAACTCGTGCCTATTTTAATTCTGACCTCGCAATTGATGTCCGCAAGACCCTTCTTTCAGATCTCGAAAAGGCCGGTTATGGCTATGTGATCCTTGATCCGTCCGACACTCCTACCGACGGCTCTATGGAAACTCTTGAGGACGGTAAGAAATGTGCCGAACTCTTCCGCAAATATCGTGACGAGATCGACGGTATTATCGTATCGCTCCCCAACTTCGGTTTTGAAATCGGTATCATCAACGCTATCAGCCGCGCTGATCTCAATGTCCCTGTGCTCGTTCAGGCTTGTGACGATGAGAATGACAAGGTGGATCTCGACAGCCGTCGTGATGCCTTCTGCGGTAAGATTTCGGTGTGCAACAACCTCTACCAGTACGGTATTCCTTTCACCGATACAACTCTCCACACATATTCTATCCACAGCCCGCTGCTCATGCAGGACATCAACCGTTTCGCCGCTATCTGCCGCGTGGTCAAGAAGCTCACTCACTGCCGTATCGGTCAGATCGGTACCCGTCCTCTCGGCTTCAACACCTGCCGTTTCAGCGAGAAGCTCCTTCAGGCAAGCGGTATCACGGTAGTGCCCGTGGATCTCAGCGAGATTCTTGAAAACGCACGCCGTATTTCCGACGATGATCCCCGTCTCGTCGAGAAGATGGCTGCTATTTCGTCATACGCCACTGTTCCGGAGAATTACCGCGAGAAACTTCCTCTTCAGGCCAAGTTCGGTCTCGCTGTCGAGGACTGGATCAAGGCCAACGAGATCGATGCATGTGCCATCCAGTGCTGGGACTCTCTCGAACAGAACTACGGTTGCGCAGCCTGCGTGACAATGAGTATGCTCAGCGACAAGCTTCTTCCCTGCGCATGTGAGACTGACGTTGCCGGTGCGGTGTCCATGTATGCCCTCTCACTCGCTGCCAAGGAAGCCTCTACGCTTCTTGACTGGAACAATAACTTTGCCGAGGATCGTAACTGCTGCGTATGTACACACTGCGGTAATGCACCCAAGAGCTTCATGAAGGATGATCTCAAGCTCGGTCCTCTCGGTGTGCTCGGACGTACACTCGGTAAGATCAACACTTTCGGTGCCGTATATGGCAAGGCTGCTCCCGGCGACTTCACTTTCTTCCGCATTTCGACTGACGATACCCTCGGTGAGATCAAGGCATATCTCGGCAAGGGTGAGATCACAGCCGATCCCTACGGAATGGATGGCTGTATCGCTGTTACGAAGGTCGATAACCTCCAGCCCCTCATGAAGTTCATCTGCAAGAACGGTTTCGAGCACCATGTAGCGATGGTGAGAACCGATGTTGTCGATATCCTGAAGGAAGCCATCGAGACTTATCTCGGCTGGAATCTCTATGTGCATGAATAAGTCCCGACATCTTCAATACGACTTGTCAAATGGTACTTGTTCATAACTATGTCCTCGCCATCATCTGCTGCTGCATCTGCTGCATCTGCTGGGGCTCGTGGGCCAATACCCAGAAGCTTGTTTCCACTCCCAAGTGGAGCTTCGAGCTTTACTACTGGGACTTCACGATCGGTGTCTTTCTGACGGCCGCTCTCGCAGCCCTGACTCTCGGCAGCATGGGGCCGGCGGACGACGGACGAAACTTCCTGAACGATCTCGCTAATCTCGACTGGAGCAGTGCGGGATGTGCGATGCTCGGCGGAGCGGTGTGGAATTTTGCCAATATCTTCCTGACCGCAGCCATTGCTATCGCCGGTATGTCTGTCGGTTTCCCCATAGGCGGAGGTCTCGGCTGGATCGGCGGCATCATCTTCAACTACCTTCTGGTCATCATTGCCGGACAGGCTTATCCGGGCAATCAAGGCCTGCTGTGGACCGGCGTTGCCATCATAATCATCGCCATCTATCTGTGTGCCAAGGCTTACGGTAACCTATCGACCGTCCGTAAGCAGACTCCAACCAAGGGTATAGTCCTCGCCGTAATTTCCGGTATCGGTCTTGTGTTCTTCTACGGTCTCGTGGTCAAGTCGCTTGATCCCATGTATGTCAGTGGAGGCACAGGCTCTCTTACCCCTTACACCGGAGTGTTCTTCTTCGCTCTCGGTGTGCTCATCACCACTCCTATTTTCAATACTTTCGTCATGCGTCATCCCTTCGAGGGCAGCAAGACTTCTTTCAAGGATTACCTTGCGGGCAGTTCACGCACACACCTCATCGGTATCCTTGGCGGATTCATCTGGATGGGCGGTATGGTGATCAGTTTCATGGGTACGAGCGCGGCCAATCCCGCCATTTCCTACGCGCTTAGCAACGCCGCGCCTATCGTGGCCATGATATGGGGTGTCTGGGTATGGAAGGAGTTCAAGGGTGCACCCAAAGGCACTTATCCACTCATCGCAGCCATGTTCCTGCTCTTCATTGCAGGACTTGTCCTCATCACTCTTTCAAACTGATGACTGATCCTACCGGCCATCTTGGCAGGTAAGGGTTTACAATAATGCGGATCGCCGCTTCCATCATTCTTAATGAACGGAAGCGGCGATCATTGTATCCTGATAGGACTGTTCTGGATGATCAGATTGAGTTCTTGGTACGGTAATCGATCAATTCGGCTATCGAGATCAGTTTAAGTCCCCAGCGGTCAGCCATTTCGCGCAGCTGAGGCAGACGGGCCATTGTACCGTCACTGTTCATCACCTCTATCAGTGCGGCGGCAGGGTTCAGTCCGGCAAGGCGGGCGAGGTCAATGGCCGCCTCTGTGTGGCCGTTGCGTCCCAGAACTCCGTCATCATGGGCATAGAGCGGATTGATGTGACCGGGACGTCCGAAAGTCTCCGGGACAGAGCAAGGATCGGCCAATGCCCGTATGGTGGCTGCGCGGTCATGTGCGCTTACGCCGGTGGTGCATCCTTCAAGTTTATCCACAGTGACCGTGAATGGAGTTCCGAGAAGTGATGTGTTGTCGGCGACCTGCGGATCGAGACGCAGATCCTTACACCGCGAGCGGGTGATGGGAGCGCAGAGGACTCCGCGTGCATTCATGAGCATGAAATTGACCTGTTCAGGTGTGATCTTTTCGGCGGCGATGATGAGGTCACCCTCGTTTTCACGATCCTCGTCATCGACAACGATCACGAATTTACCGTCGCGGATATCAGCGATAGCTTCCTCTACAGTGTCAAGCTTAATAGATTCCGGCATAATATGGTTGTGGTTGATGTTGTTGGAATGGATTAATATTGCTCGTGTTCGTTGGGGAAATCGGAGCTCTTGACATCTTTTATATAGTTGCCCACAGCGTCTTCGATGATTGTGCCGAGATCGGCATATCGGCGGAGGAAGCGCGGTGAAAATCCTTTGTTGATACCGAGCATGTCCTGCATCACGAGTACCTGTCCGTCGCAACCGTTGCCTGCGCCGATGCCGATGGTAGGGATCGAAAGACTTTCGGATACCTTTTTCGCAAGATCGGCGGGAATCTTTTCGAGTACTACGGCAAAACATCCGGCTTTTTCAAGAAGCTTGGCATCCTCCATCAGCTTGGCAGCTTCGGCCTCATCGCGGGCACGCACATTGTATGTGCCGAATTTATTGATGCTCTGCGGAGTGAGACCAAGATGACCCATCACCGGGATTCCGGCGGAGATAATGCGTTCGATCGATTCGATGATCTCAGAACCGCCCTCAATTTTTACGGCTTCGGCATTGCTTTCCTTCATGATTCGGATAGCCGAAGCAAGGGCTTCCTTGGAATTACCCTGATATGTTCCGAAAGGCATGTCGCAGACAACGAGGGCACGCTTCACACCGCGGGTGACACACTGGGCGTGGTATATCATCTGATCAAGCGTAATGGGGAGTGTCGTCGCATAGCCTGCCATGACGTTTGCAGCAGAATCGCCGACAAGTATGGCATCCATTCCGGCCTCGTCGATGAGTTTGGCCATAGAATAATCGTAGGCGGTGATCATGGCGATTTTCTCACCCTTTGCTTTCATTTCCATAAGGCGACGGGTGGTCACCTTACGGGGATCTTCAACAGTGTATGTTGACATTATGGATTAAATTAAGTGTAACTTTAAACTTATGAATTATGAAAATCCGGCCTTAATTCTACATTTGGCCGGACAAAGGTATTAAGTTTATTTCAATAATTCAAAATTCATAGACGGTCATGCAAGTCTTGGATTACCGGACGAAGTTTTGGAATATCATCGACAATGTCATAAACTCTCCGTGAAAGGTTTGGTTACCATCAGTTAATTTGCTATTTTTGCGGGGCATATACAGAAAAATGTATGCCCCACAGAGATAAATAATCTATCAACCAAGAAAATACTTGTAAAAATGAAAAGTGATCCCAAAGACTGCCTCTATTGCACCAACAATGAGACTCTCCACAATCTTATGATTGAAATTGCGAAGCTTGATGTTTCGCGCGTATTCCTTTTTAAGGAGCAGACCTATCATGGCCGCTGTCTCGTGGCTTACGACGGTCATGTCAACGATCTCTTCGAACTTTCGGATGAGGAGCGCAACGCCTTCATGAAGGATGTTACCCGTGTCACTCGTGCTATGGATAAGGTGTTCCACCCCGAAAAGATCAATTATGGAGCATATAGCGACAAACTTTCGCACCTCCATTTCCATCTTGCCCCCAAGTATGTGGATGGTCCTGACTACGGCGGCACTTTCCGCATGAATCCCGGTGAGGTATATCTCTCAGACGAGGAATATGCAGATATGGTTGCCAAGATGCAGGAGGCACTGAAGGAAAATTAAAAAAACATAAGCATCGCGGGCGAAAACCCCTGCCATGCATGTCCGCGAAAAAATCACGGAGAAATTTTAAACAGATTTTAAAATTTCTCTGTATATTTGCATCGGAGAAATCGGGTTTTTCTCATCTTCACCCGGTTCTCTCCGATTTTTTACGTTTATACCCTTCAAGATGACTTACAGCTTCCTTGACCTACTCTGCCTGTTGGGCTCAGTAGCCATGTTCCTCTACGGAATGAAAGTAATGAGTGAAGGCCTTCAGAAGGCTGCCGGCGACCGTTTGCGCAACATCCTCTCGGCCATGACTCGTAACCGATTCACCGGTATGCTCACCGGTATAGTCATCACAGCTCTGATTCAGAGTTCATCGGCATCAACCGTGATGGTGGTCAGCTTTGTGAATGCGGGTCTCATGACTCTGGCGCAGTCCATGGCTGTCATTTTCGGTGCGAACGTCGGCACGACCTTTACGGCGTGGATCATCGCATTGTTCGGTTTCAAGGTCGATACTTCCGCTTTCATTCTTCCGCTCATCGCCTGTGCCGTCCCGCTTCTCTTTGCAAGCGCAAGCCGCAAAAAATCCATTGGCGAATTCCTCATAGGTTTCGCCCTCATGTTCATGGGATTGGATCTTATCAGTGATTATGTCCCTGATCTGCAGAGCAATCCTGAGATGTTTGCCTTCCTCGAACGATATGCGTCGATGGGCTTTGCATCTGTGCTTCTCTTCGTGTTGGTCGGTGTGATCCTGACGGCTATAATCCAGTCATCGGCTGCGACATTCGCTATAGTCCTTATCATGTGTACCAAGGGCTGGATCTCGTTTGACCTTGCCTGTGCCGTGGTGTTGGGCAGCAATATCGGTACCACCGTCACACCGCTTCTTGCCTCTATGAGCGGTAATGTGGCCGCAAAGCGAACGGCAATGGGTCACCTGCTGTTCAATTTGTTCGGCCTTGTTTGGACACTTGCAGTCTTCTATCCCTTTGTGAGATTGAATGTCAACATAACCGAATGGCTCGGACAAGGCAATCCGAACAGTATCTACAGTTATGTCAATGATCTTGAGGTGAACGATCCGCAGCTCTACAACAGTATTTTTGACAATAGTCTTCCCGCCGGTCATCCTGTATTGCTCAAGATAGCGCAGATGCAGTTCAGTGTGTCGTTCGGTCTGTCGATGTTCCATTCGGTGTTCAATCTCATCAACGGTGCCATCATGATCTGGCTGACAGGGGTCTATGTCAAGATAGTCGAGAAACTTGTGCCCGCCAAGCACACCGGAGACGAGGAATTCCAGCTCAAGTTTATCTCCGGCGGTCTCATGAGCGCATCCGAGCTCAATATAGCTCAGGCTGAGAAGGAGATTGTGGTATATGCCGAACGTGTGCAGCGGATGGTGGCCATGGCTCAGAACATAGTCCACACAAAGATCGGTGATGAATTTACCAAGCAATTCTCACGTCTTGAGAAATATGAGGAAATTTCTGACCGCATGGAGATCGAGATCGCCAATTATCTCAACCGCTGTTCGGAGGGCCGTCTGTCCAACGAGGGTAAGCACCGCATCGCCGCTATGCTCCGCATAGTCAGCGAGATCGAGAGTATTGCCGACTGCTGCTACGGAGTGGCTAAGATCCTCATCCGCAAGCAGGAGAGCCACGTTGATTTCAATGAGGAGATTTCAGAGAATATCGATTCGATGTTTATCGCTGTCGAGGCTGCCATGACAAACATGCTTCTGCTTCTCCGCCATTTCGAGACCGCTGATCAGGCCGACATCATCACCTCCTACAATCAGGAGCGCGAGATCAACAACAAGCGCAATCAGCTCCGTATGGCTAACGTCGAGAATATCAACGAGCATCATTACGAATATCAGGCCGGTATATATTACATGGACATCATCGGTTCGCTTGAAAAGGTCGGTGACTATATAATCAATGTGGTCGATGAGGTGAAGGATCAGTACCGCCAAAAGTCGGTGGGATGAACCTGAACAATCTATGTGGGCGGTCTTGACCGCATGATGTTGTGATATACTAACTATATGCAATGGCTATGGCATCGCTTAAAAACTATTTTGTACAGTATTTCTCGATGACCGATGATCTGCTTCCGCAAGCGGATGCGGAGAAAGCGATACGCGACGGCGTTTCTTTCAGGGGGACCAATCTTCTGATCCTTGTCCTTGCCATCTTCATCGCGTCCCTTGGCCTTAACACCAATTCAACAGCGGTGATCATCGGAGCGATGCTAATCTCTCCCCTCATGGGACCAATCATCGGATTGGGACTTGCCATAGGTGTGCAGGATTTTCAGCTTCTCAAACGCTGTCTGCGCAATCTGTTGATGGCTGCCGGATTCAGTATGCTCACATCGACCATTTACTTTCTCATATCCCCCGTGAGCGAAGGTCACAGTGAGCTCCTTGCCCGCACCTCCCCTACTATCTATGATGTGCTTATAGGATTTTTCGGCGGTGGTGCAGGTATTGTGGCCATAGGATCGAAGTCAAAAGGAAATGTGATCCCCGGAGTAGCGATAGCCACTGCCCTGATGCCTCCGCTCTGTACGGCCGGCTACGGACTTGCAACTCTTCAGATGAATTATCTGTTCGGAGCGACATATCTTTTCCTAATCAATTCGATCTACATTGCCCTCGCCACTTTTATCGGGGTGAAGCTGATGCACTACAAGCCAAATGTTGCCGTGTCGGAGAATACGGATCGGGCGCGCAGGGTTCGCCGGGTTGTCTATACGGTATCCATTCTCACGCTTCTCCCGTCGCTCTATCTAACCTATAATATGTTGAACCAGTCACGTTTTGAGGCAAATGCTGACAGATTCATCGCACAGCAGTTCAATTTTCCCGCCACTCAGGTGCTCAGCCGCAGTGCCACGATAGATCATGGTGAAAAAGTGATCACCGTCACTCTTATCGGAAAAGTCCTCCCCGCTGATTCCCTCCAGCTCGCCATGAGTTCCCAGCTGGCACATTATGGTCTGGAAGGCGCGCATCTCCACATCATTCAAGGTGATTCGCCCGACCTTTCAGAACTCAAGAACGGGCTTCCGAACATGAGTGACATTTATGAGTTTGCCCGTACGTCAATCTCGTCACAGCAGGTGACCATTGATTCGCTCAAGAGTATAATTGCCCTCAATCAGCTCGGTGATACGATTGCCGGACGTATAGCTCCTGAGATCAAGGTCGTGTTTCCTCAGGTGGAGGAACTGGCCGTCAGCCGTGCGGTTTTCGGCAATATCAACAATCAGTCGCTCGATACGGTCAACGTGGTACTCATCAAGTATGCTTCCGCTATGCCGGCCGCCAAGGAGCAGGAACTGCTCCGTTACCTTGAGGCTCGTATAGAACGCAAACCGCTGCATATCATAAATATAGGAAACCAAATAACATTTACAAAACAAAAAAGTCACAATAGAACAGAAAAATGAGTCCAACCGCTCACGAAACCACTTCGCCTGTCACAGCTCAGGAACTGCCGGCACTCCCCGATAACCTCAAAGGGAAGAAAGTAGTGCTCGTCAATCACTCCGACACTCTCGGAGGGGCGGCCGTCGTGACTTTCCGTCTGCTTCAGGCTCTGATACAGGCGGGCGTTGATGCCCGTATGGTAGTATATGCCAAAACTTCGCGCGAGGATCAGGTGGATGATGTCGGCACGCGTTTCCTGCGCGGAGTGTCGTTCATAGCCGAACGCCTGATGATCCTTCCGGCCGTAGGGTTCAACTATTCTAAGGTGTTCAAGGTCTCGACTGGATCATTTGCGTTAAATATCCATCATCATCCTTGGGTGAAAGAAGCCGATATCGTGTGCCTTAACTGGATCAATCAGGGGCTCTTGGGCATGAGAGGTATCCGCAAGCTTCACAAGCTGGGTAAGAAAATCGTCTGGACACAGCACGATATGTGGGCTATGACCGGTATATGTCATCATGCATACGAGTGTGAGAATTATCTCAAGGAGTGCGGTAACTGTCCCTTCCTAAGCAACGGGTACTCCAATGACCTCTCCCACAGAATATGGAAGAAAAAAAGGAAACTCTACACGGAAGTACCCATAAAATTTGTCACCGTCAGCAGTTGGCTTGAGAAGCTGGCCCGCAAATCCTCGCTTCTTCATGATCAGGACGTGCGAACTATCTACAATGCCTTTCCTGTGGATCAGTTCTATGTGACGCCGCCTCATACTCTTCCAAAGTACGAGACTCCCGGTAAGAAGAATCTGATTCTTTTCGGAGCGGCCCGTCTGGATGATCCAATCAAGGGACTCGACTATACGATAGATGCACTCAATTATATTTTCGATAACAATCCGGAGGTAGCCCTCAATACATGCGTATTCTTCTTCGGGTCGATAAAGAATCCGAAGGCACTGGACCGTCTGCGTTTCTCTCACCGCAACCTCGGACTCATCACTGACTTTAAGACCCTGCGCTATCTCTATTCGATAAGTAAAGTGGTGATCTCGACATCACTTTACGAGATCCTTCAGGGTACGCTGATCGAAGGTCAGGCCGGGGGAGCTTTACCGGTCACGTTCGGTATCGACGGGCGTGCGGACGTGGTGGAGCATCTCAAGACCGGTTACATAGCCAGATATAAAGATCCGAAAGATATCGCTGCAGGTATCATGTGGGCATTGAAGTCGGACATAACGCGTGAATCCCTCCATGAAGCTGTCAGGGATAAGTTTGCATCTGCGGCGATTGCTGAACAGTACATCGAGCTCTTCTCCGAGATGATGGACGGTGATGACAAGAATAAAACGAACGAAAAATGAAAGTTTTAATAGTCGGTGCAGGCGGTTTTATCGGCGGTTTTATTGCCCGCGAGGCTCTGTCGCGCGGATATGAGACATGGTGTGCGGTACGCGAGACCACATCGCGCCGCTATCTGACCGATCCTGCACTCAATTTCATAACTCTCGATTACGAGGACTCCGAAAAGCTGCGTGAAGGTCTCCAAGGCCATCACTGGGATTATATCGTCTATAATCTCGGTGCGACGAAATGTGTGAATTTCAGTGATTTCAATCATATCAATTTCACCTATCTCCGCAATTTCTGCGAGGCTCTCATAGCCAACGATCAGATTCCTGAACGCTTCCTGTACATTTCATCGCTTTCCGCCATAGGGCCGGGCGATGAAAAGACCTACGCGCCTCTCAACGGCTCAATGATACCCAACCCCAACACCCGCTACGGTGTGTCGAAAATCAAGGCCGAGACCCTTCTTCAGACTCTGCCGGCATCCTTCCCTTGGATCATCCTTCGTCCTACCGGAGTCTATGGCCCTCATGAACAGGATTATCTGATGATGATCAAGAGTATCGACGCTCATTTTGACTTCGGTGTGGGTTTCCGCCGCCAGATGCTGACGTTCATATACGTCGAGGATCTTGCATGTGCGATATTCGACGCCCTTGAGAAAGCACCTGTCCATAAGAAGTACATTATCTCCGAACCGCGGGCTTATTCTCAGGCCGAATTCCGCAAGATAGTGGCGAAGGAGCTGGGACGTAAACTCGTGATACCCGTGCGCCTTCCGCTTTGGGCACTGAAGATAGCCTGTCAGGTGTCCGAGAAGTATGGTGCGGCCAAACTTCAGGCCGTAACGCTGAACACGGACAAATACAAGATCATGGCACAGCGCAACTGGAACTGCGACATAAGCGATGCACAGCGTGACTTTGGTTTCAGTCCGCGCATAGATCTCGCGGAAGGAATAAGACGTACGGTCAGAGCCTACCGCAACACTCAGAACGACCGGAAGAATAAATAATAAGTAGAGAACCATGCCACAGAAAACACCGATCTGGATGACGCTGATCATCATAGTCTTTCTTCTCCCGGTATTCTCCTGTCCCTTCCTTATAGGGAATCTTCCGGCCGGCGATGAGGTTGCCAAGACTTTCGTGTGGATCTATCCTTTCTACATGGTCCTCTCGGCATGGCTGGCATGGAGCGCGTATCCGCGCCGTCCATACGTCTGCTGGATATTGCTTATACTGATGGCTCTGTCAACTATGGCTGTCTGGACGATAGTCCTGCATCCGATGGACGTTGTCTATTGAACATATTGCTTAACATCAAGAATAAAATTATTAGAAACTGTGAAAATTCTGATCATAAACGGGCCGAACCTCAATCTTCTCGGCACGCGCGAGCCGGAGATCTACGGATCGCGTACATTCGAATCGTATCTTCAGGAGCTCCGTGAGATGATTGACGGGGATGAGATCGAGTATCTGCAGTCCAACCATGAAGGTGACATCATCGATTTCCTCCACAATACCGATGCGGACGGTGTGATCCTCAATGCCGGAGCATACACTCATACCTCTCTCGCCATAGCTGATGCAATCGCCGGAATCTCCACTCCCGTCATCGAAGTCCACATTTCCAACACCGCCTCGCGTGAGGCCATCCGTCACACGTCGCTCATCGCTCCGGTGTGCCGCGGAACAATCACGGGCTTCGGCCTTAATTCATATTTCCTCGCCGCACAGGCATTCATAATGGGCCATGTCAGATAATCTCGACGAATATATTCTGACCCATATCAGTGCCGAACCCGAACATCTGCGGCAGCTCTACCGTCGGACTCACCTTCGTCACCTCTATCCCCGCATGTGTTCCGGTCATCTGCAGGGGAGACTGCTCGCCATGCTCTCGGCTATGGTGAATCCGCAGCGTGTGCTCGAACTCGGTGCATATACGGGCTATTCCGCCCTCTGTCTGGCCGAAGGGCTTGCTGAGGATGGCCGTCTCCACACCATTGAGGTTGACGATGAGATGGAGGATGAGTTACTGGAACTATTCGCCTCAGCTCCCGGCGGTGATCGCATAACACTGCATATCGGTGATGCCGAGGAGCTTATCGGTCAGATTGATGAAATCTGGGATCTTGTGTATATCGATGCTAATAAGCGTCGTTACGTCGAATATCTCGATCTCGTGCTTCCGCGCCTGAGACCCGGAGGATTCATAATAGCGGATAATACTCTCTGGGACGGTAAAGTGACCGATACGGTCAGAAATCATGATGCACAGACCGTGGCCCTTGACCGATTCAATCAATACGTGGCTTCGCGTGATGATCTTGAAACCGTGATCTTACCTCTGCGCGACGGTCTGACCCTTATGCGAAAGAAGTGTTGAAGCCTTTTCGTTGACTTGTTGAACCTAATTATTAGTATCTGATACGATTTTATTAGTGATAAATTTGCACGGTAAATAATGAAATTGTAAATTTGCGAACGAAAAACCAAGTGTCGGTACGTTTTTCGTTCGCAAATTATCATTATCACGTTTAACTATAGAGATTTGAAATTGAGCATGTCCGGCGATTCAATCATCAGTCTCTCTCAAATTTATCCCTATGGCCATGAAATTACTGTTGAGATCCCTTCTCTTCCTATTTCTGTCATGCTCCCAAGTCTTTATGGTATCGGCAGAGGAAACACCTCTGTTCATTTCCGGCCGAGTAAAGGATGCGGTCACAAAGCTTGATCTTACGGACGCTTATATCTGTCTCTATGATGCCGACGGAAAGCTTACGGACTCCATTCAGGCTAACAGAGGTAAAGCAGTCCGTGATGGAGAGATTATAGATCTCTCTTTCTTCAGTTTTCCGGTCTCACGTAATGACTCTACTTACGTGTTCGATGTGGTCTGTTCCGGCTATAAGACTCAGACCATAACGTACAGTGTCGAGAGGGTAGGTAAGCGTGAAACGGATCGTCAGATGCCGCTGATTCTTATGGAAAGAGCCCCCCGTCAGCTTGGCGAAGTGACTGTTACAGCTTCCAAGATAAAGTTTTATAATAAGGGTGATACAATTGTCTATAATGCCGATGCCTTTCAGCTCGCTGAAGGTTCGATGCTCGATGCGCTCATCGCGCAGTTACCCGGTGTGGAGCTTAACGATGACGGACAGATAAAGGTCAACGGAAAATTCGTGGAGTCGCTTCTGCTCAACGGCAAGCAGTTTCTCTACGGCAACAACCAGCTGATGCTTGAGAATATCGGGGCTTATACGGTCAAGAATATTGAGGTGTATGAAGGACAGACCGAACTTGAAAAATGGCAGGACGATCCGAATTCGGAGAAGCATCTCACGATGGATGTGAAGTTGAAGCGCGAGTATAACCGTGGGATCATCCTTAACGCACAGGGTGGTCTCGGAACCAAGGACCGCTACAGCGGACGTCTGTTCAGTTCACTGTTCACCCCGACGACCGAACTTACGCTCATAGCCAATATCAATAATCTTAACGACACACGTAAGCCCGGCAAGAACGATACGTGGACACCCGAACGTATGCCTTCAGGAACACGGACATACAAGATGGCTACTTTCAACTACCGTCATCAGAACGTGACGGAGACGAAACAGTTCAACGGCTATGCGACAGTGGAGGAGACGTCAAGCAACGACCTCTCGACCACCGCCCGTACAAACTTCCTCACGGGAGGTAACACGTATGACAACGCTTTCAGCCGCAATCATAGCCGTAAGCTCCTGCTTGACACCCGTAACTACCTCAATTTTCAAAGCGAACGTTTCTGGGGAGGTGGCATGTGGGTAGCACGTCATGCACGCCGCGACAATAATAGCTCGGATATATCCGCAACCTTCAATCAGGAGCAGACCGACATCACTTCCAAGGCTCTTGAGGCTCTCTACAGTGATGCATCGCCCGAAAGGCTCGATGCGATAATCAACCGTGCCATAACCCGCAGTGACGGAAGCCGCCGGGAAACAGAGTTTCAGGCTTTCCCGCATCTGGAGTACAAGATACCGAGATCCCGTGACCGGCTCATTATGGAGCTTGGTATGAAATACAAGGATGAGAAGGAGGAACGCTGGCGTGACTATAACATCAACTACGGTTCAGATCCTGTGCCGGCAGTCACCCGCCGCCAATATTTCGATGATTCGCCCAACCGTAGCCTTACGCTTGATGCCAGTGTTGGCTATGCCACAAATTTTCGTTTCGGTAAGGCCTCAGTTTCGTTCAGTTGTGACTATCAGTATCGCTTCGTCAACCATGACAAGGATTCCTACATGTATGCACTCGATGCACTTGCCGATATGGGTATCTATGGTACTTTGCCCGGTAACTATCTTGATTCGTTTGATCCCTCCAACAGTTATACCTCACGGGAGATCAACAATCGTCATACCATCAGCCCGCGCATTATGTTCCACATGTATTCCTATAATTCGATGCTGACCATACATCTCTCTCCGGATCTTGGCCTGCTTCACCAGCATTTTGATTATTGGCGTGCCAACCGGTCGTATCTTGTCAGCCGTAACTCCTTCCTTGCCACGGTGAAAAACTATCGGGCTAAGGTTGAATATCGTTTCGGCCGGGTAGAAGAAGGCAAACGCGTACGATACAGCAATACCCTCACGTATGACTACACGGTAGATACCAAGACTCCGGATCTCGTCCACATGGTCGATGTGGTGAATGATGCTGATCCTCTTAACATTGCTCTGGGAAATCCAGATCTTAAAAATTCCTACATTCAGACTCATTCATTGAGCTGGAATTACATATCGTCGGCAAAGCCACTCAACAATACTCTGCGTCTCGACTACTCCACGACGGCTGACGCACTTGTCCGAGGCTACACATACGACACTTCGACAGGTATCCGCCGTAACCGCACGTATAATCTCGACGGTAACAATTCGTTAGGGGCAAGTAATACATTCAACCTGCAGTTCGGTCCGAAGCTGCAGTTCTCTGTCAGCTCTAGCACTGACGGCACGGTCATGAACTATGCTGATATGATCGGCGTGAATCGTGAAGAGCCTGAGAAATCCTCCGTCCGCTCTACCAATCTGTCCGAGAGGCTTAAACTGGACTGGCAGATAGGCAAGCAGCAGATAGGATTGAATGTCAGCGTGACCAACCGCCACACTACATCGTCGCGCGAGGATTTCAACTCGATCAACGCCAACCATTATAATTACGGTATCCTCGGTCAGTTCCGTCTGCCCGGCGGCTTCGGCCTCAACACTGATTTCACCCTCTACACCCGCCGTGGCTACGGAGTGAAACAGCTCGACACTACCGATGCTATCTGGAATCTGCGTCTGACCTATACTCCTAAGGGTGGTCATTGGGTATTCATGGTGGATGGCTTCGATATGTTGCATCAATTGTCAAACGTCAACTATGCCGTCAGTGCATCCGGACGTACGGTGACATATACCAATGCCCTTCCACGTTATATCATGTGCTCCGTGCAGTATCGCCTCAACATCCAGCCTAAACGACGGTAAAGACGACATTCAGTCCCTGCACGGAAATCGTACGATACTTCAAAACTGCTACGGCTGTGGGATCTGCGCAAGCGCAGCCCCACAGCCGTAGGTATAATAATTCTTTTAACACACTTTCGGGTGTATCTGATGACGATGCCAAGATTTACGCGGCAGGTTCTGTCAGGACAGTATCTTGCGGGCTTTGGCCGCATCGCGTTCGAGCTGTTCGCGGAGCTTCTCGGTTGAGGCGAAGCGGCTTTCAGGACGCAGGTATTTCATGAATTCAACCAAAATCTCCTCATCGTAGATGTAGCCGTTGTAGTCGAATATGTGCGCTTCGACGGAGATTTCTCCTCGGCCGTCAGGCTCGACTACCGTAGGGCGGAAACCGATGTTGACCATGGCTGCACGCCTGATACCGTCAGGCGTGGTTATGTAGGCGGCGTAGGCCCCCGGTTTAGGCAGCAATGTCTCCTTGGAGTTAGGGTTGACATTGGCTGTCGGGAAGCCGATGGTGCGTCCGAGACGCTGACCTTTCACCACCATACCGCGTATGGCGTAGGGATGGCCGAGAGCCTCAGCGGCTTTCTCCGGTTGGCCTGACTGAAGATGCTTTCTGATAACGGACGAGCTGACCGGTGAACCTGCCCCACGGTATTCAGGAGCCGGAATGACCTCCACACCTATTTCATCACCGATCTTGCGGTATTCTTCAAGGGTTTGCGGCCGGTCGTGACCGAAACGGTTGTTGAAACCGAGCACAAGGGTGTCGATTCCGTATGATTTGTGGAGCATCGAGAGGAATTCGCGGGCACTCTTGTAGCGCAGCTTGTCATTGAACGTAAGGATTATTATATCCTCAGCTCCGGCTGCTCCGAGAAGACGCAGACGTTCCTCAAGAGAGGTCAGGAGACCCGGAGCTTCAAGAGGACGAACCACTGAAAGCGGATGCTGCGAAAAAGTTATTACGGCCGGGGTGAGCCTGCGGCTTCCGGCTTCGAGACGCAGGTAGTCAATAAGAAACTTATGTCCGGCATGGACACCGTCATACATTCCGACGGCTGCTATGCGTCGCCTCGATGTGTCGCTCTTCGTGATTATTCTCATTAGTGCTTGTTTGGATAATTCTTATTGATTAACACCCGGTGGGGTAGAGGAGTTTATTTCTTACTATGACAATCTACTGATTATGACACGTATTCTTTCAGAAGATCCGCAAATTCATCACCCGGTTTCACGAGCACGGCGTTGAATCCGTAGGAACGTGCGGCATCAACGTTTGACTGCGAATCGTCAAAGAACAGTGTTTCCGAGGGAACGAGTCCTCCCTCTCGTTCGGTATAGTCAAAGATCTCTTTGCCCGGTTTGCAGCATTTAGCCTCGTAGGAAGTGAAGATGCCGTCGAAATAGTCCGACATTTCAAGCCCTTCTTTACGGAACTCCTCGGCGATACGGCTGTCAAACATTATAGGATTGGTGTTGGAGAGGAGACAGATCCGGTAGTTCTTGGCAAGTTCGCGGAGAGCCGCAAGACGATGGACGGGGATACCGACGAGAAATTCGATGAAAGCATCGTCGATTTCCTTATCGGTCACGTCATCGCGCCCGATAAGCCCGCGTACCTCCCTGTGAAATTCATCAGGACCTATCTGTCCGGATTCGAGGGCGAGGAAAGCACCTTTCTGTCCGTAAACACCGAGGAAATCGTCGGCATCCTTCATGCCGAGTCGTTCGAACGCCCTGACGCAGCGGTCACGGTCAAGATCCATGATCACGCCTCCGAGGTCGAAAAGCAGATTCTTTATCATTGGATGATTGTATCAAAAATTCTATTAAGTGAGAGCAAAATTAAGAAAATATCCCCGAATTTTTTGTAAATTTGCGCCTTAATTATCATTGGCACGTCGTTGAAGTACATCAATCACATTATCAAGCGTGGAAACTAAATACATTTTTGTGACCGGCGGCGTTGTGTCGTCGCTCGGTAAAGGTATCATCTCTTCATCGTTAGCATGTCTGCTCAAGGCACGCGGTTTCAGGGTCACCATTCAGAAGTTTGATCCTTATATCAATATCGACCCCGGTACGCTTAATCCCTACGAGCATGGTGAGTGCTACGTCACCGTCGATGGTCATGAGGCTGACCTTGACCTCGGTCACTACGAACGTTTCACCAACATACAGACCACGCGTGCCAATAATGTGACCACAGGCCGTATCTACAAAAGCGTGATTGAGAAGGAACGCCGTGGCGACTATCTCGGCAAGACCGTGCAGATCATCCCCCATATCACCGACGAGATCAAGCGCAATGTGATGGCTCTCGGAAAGACAGGTAAATTCGACTTTGTCATTACCGAAATCGGTGGCGTGGTCGGCGACATCGAGTCGCTTCCCTTCCTTGAGGCTGTCCGTCAGCTCCGCTGGGAACTTGAGGATGACTGTATATGCGTCCATCTTACATACGTGCCCTATATCGCTGCTGCAAAGGAGCTGAAGACGAAGCCCACACAACATTCGGTGAAGCAGCTTCAGCAGCTCGGCATACAGCCGGATGTGCTCGTGCTCCGCACCGAGCATGAGATTCCGGCCTCGATGCGTAAGAAGATCGCCCAGTTCTGCAATGTCGCGCCTGACGCGGTCATCGAGAGCCGTGATGCACACAGCATATACGATGTCCCCGTGAAGATGCATGAAGAGCATCTTGATGAAATAGTCATGCGCAAACTCGACATGGATTCCAAGGGGCAGCCCGACATGGGGCCGTGGAAAGAATTCCTCACAAAGATGCGCACAGCCGAGAAGAAGGTCCGTATAGGACTCGTCGGTAAATACGTCGAGCTTCAGGATGCCTACAAGTCCATCTCGGAAGCACTCTTCCAGTGCGCCACATATTCGAACCGCGTGCTTGATCTGGTCTATATCCATTCCGAACGCGTCACTCCGGAGAATGTCGATGAGCAGCTGCGCGATCTCGACGGAGTCATAATCGCACCCGGTTTCGGTCAGCGCGGCATCGAGGGTAAGTTCGTGGCACTGAAATGGTGTCGTGAACACGATGTCCCGACTTTCGGTATCTGTCTCGGAATGCAGTGCATGGTCATTGAGTTTGCGCGCAATGTCCTCGGTCTCAAGGAAGCGAATTCAACAGAGATGCAGCCCCACACGCCCGACAATGTGATTGACCTCATGGAGGAGCAGAAATCCATCTCGAACATGGGCGGAACAATGCGTCTCGGTGCCTATGACTGCCGTCTGACACCGGGCTCACGTGCGGCTCAGGCTTATGGGGCGACTGATGTTCAGGAGCGTCACCGTCACCGCTTCGAGTTTAACAACGATTACCGCGAGCGTTTCGAGGCTGCGGGAATGAAGTGCGTTGGTGAGAATCCAGCCACACATCTGGTTGAGGTGGTGGAACTCCCTGACCACCGTTGGTTCATCGGCACGCAGTATCATCCTGAATATTCCTCTACAGTCCTCTCTCCCTCACCGCTTTTCATGGATTTCATAAAAGCTGCCATCGCCTATGGCGAGGAGCGTGAAAAGAAATAAATTAAAAAAACGAATCAAAATAAAAAAACTACCCAGCAAAACCGACTCATGGATAAAAACTCCATCATCGGGCTCATATTGATGGGCCTCATCATCTTTGGTTTCACCTATCTTAACCGCCCCTCGGCTGAGGAGCTTGAGCGTCAGCGCATAGAGCGCGAGCAGATGCAGGCTCAGGAGGCCGCGAAAGCTTCCGACAACGGGGCACTGAAATTCGATTCAATAACTTCAGCCGAAGTTGCTGCTATCAAGAGTACTGTACGCGAACTCGGAGTGACCGACACTGTGACCGGTGTATCGGTTCTCCATGTCGATAAGGTGGATCTCCGTCTCACCGCAGCCGGTGAGCTTGAGGGAACTGTTGATGCGGACGGCCGCGTTGTGCCTGTGGCTGATGTCATCAACAACAATTCCGGTCTCCCTGTCACCGTCGGCGTTCCCGCTACCACAAATCTCCGGAAAGCACTTGCTACCGTGGCGCGTTACCGTGGTTTCGCCCGCCATCTCACCGGCGACAGCACTACAGTCCGTCTGGAAAACAAGCTGCTCTCGCTTGAGATCTCCAACAAGGGTGGTGTGATTTCGCGTGCGTCGCTCCGCGACTATGACAGCTATGACTCCACAAAGGTCATGCTTCTCTCTCCGGAGACAGATATGTACAGCTTCACCCTCACATCCGCAAATCAGCGGTTCGAGACACGCGAGTTCTATTTCACACCTGTGCAGGTCAACGACTCGACTGTGTTCATGAAGCTTGATCTCGGCGACGGTGCCGTATGGGGTATAAAATACACTCTTCCTGCCGATGGTTATCTGGTCGATATCGACATCGTTCAGGAGGGTATGCAGTCCATCATTCCGTCATCGGTAGCCTCGATGGATTTCACATGGCATCAGAAGATGCGCCGCAACGAGGCCGGCCGAGTGTTCGAGGAGCGTAACTCCGCGCTTTACTATATGTATCCTGACGGCGATGTGGATCATCTGAGCGAAAGCGGTGATGACGATGAGGAAATCAATCAGCGTCTCAAATGGATCAGCTGCAAGAATCAGTTCTTCTCGGCAGTGCTCATGGCCCGCACCAACTTCAGCAGCGGTGTCCTCACAAGCAGCGAGCTGAAGGATAACCCCGATTTCATCAAGGAAATGAAGCTCGACATGACCCTTGAATACACTGCATCGGCAGCCAATCCCGCTTCGTTTGTGATGTATCTCGGTCCTAACTCCTATCCCGTCATGAGCTCTCTTGAAAAGGAGATCTTCCCGGAGGAGAATATGCACCTTACCAAGCTCATCCCCCTCGGATGGCCGATCTTCCGCTGGATCAACACCCTCATCATCATTCCGGTGTTCACCCTCCTCGGCAGCTTTATCTCTAACTACGGTATCATTATCCTTATCCTCACCATCTTCATCAAGCTCATCCTCTTCCCCTTCACTTACAAGAGCCTGATGTCTCAGGCGCGTATGCGTCTCCTTGCTCCTGAGATCAAGGCTATCAATGACAAGTATCCCGGAAATGAGAATGCGATGAAGCGTCAGCAGGAAACCATGGCACTCTACTCGCGTGCAGGTGCAAATCCGCTTTCAGGCTGTCTGCCCATGTTGCTTCAGATGCCTATCCTTGTGGCTATGTTCTGGTTCTTCCCGTCGGCCATCGAGCTTCGCGGCGAATCCTTCCTCTGGGCCAAGGATCTTTCCGCTCCGGACGCCATCATCTCATGGCATACCAACATTCCCTTCATCTCAAGCACATTCGGCAATCATGTGAGCCTCTTCTGTCTCCTCATGACCATCACCAATATCATCTATACCAGAGTCACCATGCAGACTCAGAATTCATCGGGTATGCCGGGCATGAAGTGGATGATGTATCTGATGCCGGTTATGTTCCTCTTCATCTTCAACAACTATGCCGCCGGTCTGAGCTACTATTATTTCCTTTCGCTCCTAATCACCATCATTCAGACCTACATCTTCCGTAAAGTCGTCTCTGAAGAGAAGATGCGTGCCAAGATGGCCGCAGTTGCCAAGAAACCCAAAAAGAAATCCGGTTTCATGGCCCGTCTTGAAGAAGCGCAGCGCAAGCAGCAGGCCATGCTCCGCGAACAGCAGAAGCGTCAGGGTCGCCGCTGATAAGCGCACTCGATATGTAAAAGAAAGTGGCGGATATCGGTATCCGTAACTTAAATAAAACTCCCCCTACCGGCACTCAGTAGTTTTAAATATTCTCTGTCGGCAGGGGGAGTTCTATCTTTGGATTACTTGATGAATCAATCATTTCCATAACCCTCTTATTATTGATCCATAAACAGTGACATTATAATTATGAGAAGGATTGCGATTTTTGCCTCTGGCAACGGTTCGAATGCTGAAAATATCATCCGATATTTCAACGAAGGTGATCATGGTGCGGTGGTGGCACTCGTGGTGTGTAACCGCCCCGGTGCGGGAGTGATCGGGCGTAGCGAGCGGTTGGGAGTTCCGGTGCGTGTGATGAGCGCGGCGGAGATCAGGGATGCCGACCGCATGACGAAGGTTATGGACGAGTATGAGATCGACATTGTTGTCCTTGCGGGTTTTCTGTTGATGATACCTGCATTTCTCACGGAGCGTTATCATGACCGGATGGTCAATATCCATCCGTCGTTGTTGCCAAAGTTCGGCGGAAAGGGGATGTATGGGCGGCATGTCCATGAAGCGGTGGTTGCTGCCGGCGAAACCGAGACCGGTATCACAATCCATCTTGTCAGCGATGAGTGTGACGGCGGCCGTATAGTTTTTCAGGCGAGGGTAGGGCTAACGCCTGATGACACTCCCGAAAGCGTGGAGCGTAAGATTCATGAACTCGAACGGGTGCATTTCCCGCGTGTGATAGAGGAAACATTCTGCTGATACTGATGACCTTCCCGACCTGACTATAACCATGATTTTAACATAAGCGCAAGGGTCGCAAATGTTAACTCACCATGATTATTTACTTATAGGGGAGGTCTGATGCCATATAATACACTTATACATAGTCATATAAACTCACCGCTCATTTACCCGTCAACATTACCCGATATTGTGGGGATTTCACATAATAAGTAATTTTGTATAAAGAGTGTTGAACACTTGGTCATACCATAGAAAACGGTGTATTGCCTCCTTCAGGCCATACACTTCTTGTCTTCTTAGCTTTTTATATATAAAACCCTTTTATGTTTGTCAAGCCTGTCATAGCTACCATGAAGTCATCACTACGGAAACATATTTCAGAAGTCGGCCATGGATTTCCGGTCTTGCTTCCTTCCGTCATTGCCACGTTTGTGATCTTTTCAGCGAGCTTTAATATCCATGGCTCTTCGCGTGATATCAGATCGATAAACGACGGATGGAAATTCTCATACGCCGGGGATACCTCGTCAGTGAAGGTGCGCCTGCCCCACTCGTGGAACGGCGATGCTTACTCGCGTCGTGACTATCGTCGTGGTGAGGGAACATATATGCGCAGCCTTGCCCTTCCCGACGGTTTTGAGGGAAAGAGGGTGTATCTGAAATTTGACGGTGCGGCATCTGCATCGGAAGTAAGTATAGACGATAAGAAGGCCGGGGATCACGTAGGTGCTTATTCATCGCATATTCTTGACATCACTCCCTTTGTCAGGCCGGAGATCCGACACCAGCTGACCGTCAAGGTGAATAATGCCGACCGGAATGTTCCGCCCTATTCCGCTGACTTTACATTTATGGGCGGCCTTTACCGCGACGCTTGGCTGATGGGCTTGTCACCCTTACATCTTGATATAGTCAACGGTCCGGAGGAGGGATTCAAGGCTACTCCGCTCCTGCTGCCTGACGGGACATGTCGCCTGACGGTCGAAGGACGTGTGGTCAACCATACCGGGAGCGGCTCCAAACCGTCAGTCACAGTGACATTGCGCGACGCTTCGGGTAAGGTTGTCTGTAAGCGCAGCGAACGGTTAAATATCCCCGACGGGCAGGACCGCCCGTTTAAAGTGGATCTCGATAAACTTGAGGGTCTGGAATTATGGTCGCCCGAATCACCCGCACTTTACAGAGTGGAGACAGAGGTGACGGGACGCGACGGAAGCGTGACAGACAGCAGTGATGCATGGATCGGATTCCGTTCGTTCAGCTTTGATGATGCCGGACGTTTCATTTTGAACGGCAAGCCATATAAACTGCGTGGAATGTGCCGCCATCAGGATCAGAAACCTATGGGTATAGCCCTGTCCGACGAACAGCATCGCCGCGACATGCAGCTCATCAAGGATATGGGTGCTAACTTTATCCGTATCAGCCACTACCCGCAGGATGATGCTGTGTTGGAGATGTGTGACCGCCTTGGTCTTATCGCATGGGAGGAGATTCCGGTGATAGACTATGTGCCTGAAGGGGAGCGGTTCGCCGACAACAGTGAGATCATGCTCCGCGAGATGATACGCCGTCATTACAACCATCCCTCGGTGGTGATGTGGGGTTACATGAATGAGATTCTTCTGCGCACACCACGCGAGGGACGTGATGCGACGTATGCCCGTACACTCGATCTTGCCCGTCGTCTTGAGGATGTGCTTGCCGAGGAGGATTCAACACGTATGAGCACCATGGCTTTCCACGGAAGTGATGTCTATCATGAAGCAGGACTCGGCGAAATCACCGATGTCAAAGGCTGGAATCTCTATCAGGGATGGTATGGAGGCCGATTCCCTGATTTTGAGGCATATCTCTCGCGTCAGCACCGTGAACATCCGGATCATAAACTTATCGTGAGCGAGTATGGTGCGGGATCGGATCTGCGTATCCATTCTCTCCATCCTCAAGCCTTCGACTTCAGCATGGAGTATCAGCAGGATTATCTTGAACATTATCTTCCTGTCATTGAGGATTCTGTCTTTGTCGCCGGAGCTTCGCATTGGAATTTCATTGATTTCTCCTCTGCCAACCGTGCTGAATCAATGCCGCATATCAACAATAAGGGACTCGTCACGAATGACCGCCGTAAAAAGGACGTCTATCATTACTACAGGGCCAGATGGCACGATCTCCCTACGGATACTGTCGCCCACATAGCCGTCCGCGACTGGCAGGAGCGCACGGATGTCGATCCGGGTGAAGGCGAAGTGAACCGCCCGGTGAAGGTCTATACGAATCTTCCGATGGTCAGTCTGCGCGTCAACGGCAGTCTCCTGCCTGTGCAGGATGTCGCCAACTGCACGGCTGTATTTGATGTGCCTTTCCGTAACGGTGTGAATCTGATAGAGCTGCTTAGTGCCGATGGAAAGAGGGTTCTTGATGCCTCGACTGTCAATATGCATCTGCTTCACACCAGCGACAATCTACTTGACCTCGGCACAGACGAGATGGCTGTCAATGTCGGTTCGGACTGTTACTTCCGATCGGACGACAGTGGCCTCACATGGCTTCCCGACCGTCAGTATGCCCAAGGTGAATTTTACGGTCATAGCGGAGGTTCCCGCTTCGTGTCGCAGGACGAAATCGAACTGACATCCGACATGCCACTCCTGCAGCGTTCGCTCACCGGCCTTGAGGAATATCGCTTCGACCTCGTGCCGGGTCAATATGAGATAGAGATGAGTTTCGCTGACCTTTCATCTCCGTCGGCTCTCTCGGCCTACATGCTCGGCCATAATGCAGGAAGCAAGGGCACGCCGCCCGCTGGAATGGATATTGCGATCAACGGTTCTAAGGTCGAGACGTCTTTCATGCCCGGAGTCGAGGCTGGCGTAAAGACAATGATCACACGCCGTTACCGCACCGAAGTCACGGAGGACGGCGTTCTGAGAGTGAATTTTACTCCAGCCGGCGGCACGACATCACTTGCAGCCATAAAGGTCAGAAAGCTTTAAAATACTGATTAATATACATACCAGATAACCATCCATCACTATAACACAGCAATGCGAAAGAAACTTATAACAGTCCTTACGGTGCTTGCATCGGCTACCCTATGCCATGCACAGGCCATCTGGGATCGCAGCCATCTCGAACAAGTCAGGACCGAGCTTGACCGACCGATGTATGCAAAGGCTTATGAAGCACTCATACGTCAGGCCGACACCCTGCTCAATGCCGAACCGTATTCGGTGATGAGCAAGGAGCGTCCGTCGCCGAGCGGTGACAATCATGACTATACGAGTCTCGCCCGTTACTTCCATCCGGATCCGTCGAAACCTGATGGCCTCCCCTATGTCAACCGCGATGGTGTCAGCAATCCCGAACTTGCCCTCTATGACCGCAACCGTCTCGGCGCGACCGCCAACCGAGTGGTGAATCTTGCCCTCGCTTGGCATTTCAGCCGCGACGAACGCTATGCGGCCAAGGCAGCCGAACTGCTCAAGGTCTGGTTCCTGAACCCCGCCACACGCATGAATCCTAATTTCGAGTATGCGCAGATGGTGCCGGGTGTCAATGGAAACAAAGGCCGCTCCTACGGTGTGCTCGACGGCTACTCGTTTGTTGAGATGCTCGACGGAGTCGCACTCCTTGAAGGCTCTAAGTCATGGACAAAGAAAGATGACAAGGAGCTGAAACGCTGGATGAGCAACCTGCTTGACTGGATTCTCACCTCTCCGCAGGGGATCGAGGAGGCCGCAGCGGCCAACAATCACTCCACCGCTTACGACGCACAGGCTATAGCTCTCGCGCTCTATACCGGACGCGAGGATGTGGCTCGCCGTATTCTCGGTGAATTTCCCGAACGTCGTCTTTTCGCTCAGATAGAACCTGATGGCAAACAGCCCCACGAGATGTGGCGCACGCTGTCCTACGGCTACTCTCAATATAATCTTACACATATTATCGATATATTCCTCATGGGGCAGAAGATTGGTGTCCGCCTCGACAATTCAACCGATGCAGAGGGCCGTAATTTCTATAAAGCCATGGATTTTCTGGCTTCCTATCTCGGAAAAGACAAGAGCGAGTGGCCGGGACAGCAAATCAGCGGCTGGGAAGAGAAGCAGCAGGCAGTGGCCAAGGATCTCTGGCGTGTGGCCACAGCGATAGATACTTCACGCACCGATTACAAGGATCTCTATCAGGCTCACCGCGTATTCCGTCCGGAGGATCGCTTCACATTGCTGTACTATACTCCTGACAAGACTGATGATGCCTTCGTGAAAGCCTCGGCATCTCTGCGCAACGCCATCAAGCGCGTCGGTGATGAGCGCAAGACGGAGGCAAATGCCTGCAAGCGTCGTGTCAGCCCCCGCACGCTCAACTCTGACGGTTCGCTTGCGCTTGTCCATCCCCATGACTGGACTTCCGGTTTCTTCCCCGGTGAACTCTGGATGATGTATGAGTTCACCAACGACCCGTACTGGCGCACACAGGCCGTCTCCCACACTTGGCCTATCGAGGAATCGAAGATGCACGGAGGGACTCATGATCTCGGTTTCATGATCGGCAACAGTTTCGGAAAGGCTTGGGAGCTTACCGGCGAGAAGAGCTACTTCGATGTGGTCCGTCAGGCTTCATCCACGCTATCGACCCGTTTCAACCCCACAGTCGGTGCTATCCGTTCGTGGGATCACAATGCGAAGGTGTGGAAATATCCCGTCATCATCGACAACATGATGAACCTTGAGATGCTTTTCAAGATGACGGATGCCACCGGCGATCCTTCTTTCCGCAAGATCGCTGTCAGCCATGCCGATGTCACACTGAAGAATCATTTCCGCAACGATCCCTCGTCGTTCCATGTGGTGGATTACGATCCTGAGACCGGCGATGTGAGGATGAAGGTTACGGCTCAGGGTTATTCGGATGACTCCTACTGGAGTCGCGGACAGGGCTGGGCACTTTACGGCTACACGATGTGTTACCGTTTCACGTCCGACCCCCGTTATCTCAACCACACGACGGCTGTGGCCGACTGGTTCCTCTCACTGCCCAACATGCCCTCGGACCGTATCCCTTACTGGGACATGAAAGCTCCCGGAACGGAGAATCCGGACAATGCGGATGTGGCACGCGATGCCTCGGCGGCCGCGCTCATCGCTTCAGGTCTCTACGAACTTGCGGAGTATGTTGACGGCGAGCGGGCGGATCGTTACCGCCGTGAGGCCGACACTATTCTTGACAATCTTACCGCATCCTATACCCTGTCACCGGAGGAGGGTGGGGGATTCATCCTTGCCCATTCCACCGGACATCACCCTGCCGGAAGCGAGATAGACGTACCGCTTGTCTATGCGGACTATTACTATCTCGAAGCTATGATGAGGAAACGTAATATTGCAAAAACAACCGAACGATTCAAGATATGAATTTCAGACACTTATCAGTCAGATTCTATATCATCGTGCTGGCAATGGCGGCTGTAGGGCTGCCATTGTCAGCACGCAGTTCTGATGTAGAGAGCATTCTCTGCCGTCTGGACTCCGTAGTCGAACTGCCGCAGGTGTGGGACGGCCTTAAACGGCACCGTCTGGCCGAACTGCATAAAAAACAGCATCAGGCACGTACGATCGATGAACGCTATTGGTTCAACAAGAACCTGTATGACGAATATTCGGTGTTCAATGCTGATTCGGCCATGGTCTATGTCAATCGTAACTATGAGATCGCCGAACAGCTCGGTGATGAGGCTAAGCTCATCGAGTGGGAGATAAACCGCTCCTTTATCCTTGCGGTGACAGGTCTGCTCAAAGAAGCGCAGGATGCTATTGAAAGGATAGATCCGGAGAAAGTACCTGAGGATCTGCGTTCGCAGTACTACAATCAGCTTGCATATCTCTATTCGCATTACGGTCAGTATCTCGGCGACGCTCACACCTCTCCGACGGATTATTATGTCCAGAGCCGTCTCTATCAGGATTCCACTTTCATTCATGCCTCCAAGAGCGATCCGCTCTATCTCTGGTACAAGGCTTGGTCTGTGCTGCGTGCCCCCGGAGCAGGCCGTCAGGAGGTGATCAGGGAACTTAAAGCCGATATCGACTCCACCCGCATGGATAGCCGTGTAGATGCCATGAAGGCATACGCTCTTGCCCGCCTCTATGAATTTGAGGGCGATGAGGAGAACCGTATGAAGTATCTTGCCATATCTGCTATATGTGATGTGAAGATCGCCAATAAGGACATAGCGTCACTTGAGGAGCTGGGTAAGATGATGTTGGCCGAGGAGGATATCGACCGTGCCTACGCTTACGTGAATTATTGCCAGCAGCAGGCGCAGAGCTTCAATAATCGTGTACGTGCGGTGACTCTTGCCAATATCGAGAAACAGATACGCGAGGAGTATTCCAACCGTAACCAACAGCAACAGATGCGTCTGAAAATCTATCTCGTGGTGCTCGCCACACTGTTGCTCATACTTATCTTTGCCAGTCTTGTGATCATCCGCAAGAACAGAAGTCTGAGGGATTCGCAGGCGAGTCTGTCCGCGCTCAATAGCGAGCTAAAAGATAATCTTGACACTCTTTCGGCCATGCGGGAATCACTGGAGGTTACCAACAGCCGTCTGCAGGAGGTAAACACAGAGTTGTCCGCCGTCAACAACCGCCTTAAGGAATCAAACCTCATTAAGGAGGAGTATGTGGGCCAGATGTTCACCATGTGCAGTAACTACATAAACAAGATGGATAATTTCCGCAAGCTTGTCCTGAGAAAACTGAAAGCCAATCAGCTCGATGATCTGATTGAGCTCGTCGATTCCAATACGATGGCGCAGAATGAGCTTAAAGAATTCTATCAGCAGTTCGACAGCATTTTCCTTAACATGTATCCCGACTTCGTGAAGGATTTCAACGAGCTTCTGCGTCCCGAAGAGCGCATAACGGTGCGCGACAATATGTCGCTCAACACCGAGCTGCGCATCTATGCTCTCGTCCGTCTCGGAATCAATGACTCAGTCAAGATCGCAGCCCTTCTGCACTACTCTCCGCAGACTGTCTATAACAATCGTCTGCGCACGCGTAACAAGGCGATAATTCCGAAGGAAAAGTTCGCTGAAACGGTGCAGACATTGGGTAGATTTCACGTCTGAGACACCTAATATACCTCTCTCATATTCTTACCTTAGTTATAGCTAAATATTTGATTCATAAGGGTTAATTTTTTCAACATCCTACCTTAAACCATTACTCACCCATCCTGCGATGGAATAATAGTAGTAATTTCGCAATGTCAGCCAGCGACATGACCGGAATGAGAAAACGCTCTGTCCAAGTTGTCCTCCAAACATTGCCTTAAATTAACCAACACTTAAATCTTACAATTTTTTATGAAAATTCAGTTCCCGAACCTTAAAGCACGTCTCTTGCTGCTTGTCGCATGTATCCTTACATGCACATTCTTCCCGTTAGGAGCAGCGGCGCAGAGCGGTTCATTCTCTGTCGAGGGTGAAGTGGTTGACAAGGCCACAGGTGAGCCCCTGATCGGAGTAACCGTTATCGAAAAACAGAACCCCACAAAGGGTACATCGACCGACTTTGACGGAAAATTCAAACTCAGCGTTGCTTCCGGCGATGTCACACTCCAGTTCTCCTACGTTGGCTATACCTCTCTTGAACTCAAAGCCAAGGATGCCAACGGTCTCGTTCAGATGGAAGAGTCTTCCACACTCCTTAATGAAGTCGTTGTGGTGGGCTACGGTACACAGAAAAAAGTAAACCTTTCAGGAGCTGTCGCATCGATCAGCGGTGAAGAGATCTCTAACCGTCCTGCCTCCGACGCTCTTTCAGCTCTTCAGGGTCAGGTGCCCGGTCTTCAGGTGCTTCGTTCGAGCGGTCAGCCCGGTTCGGAAACCTCAGGAATGCGCATCCGCGGTTTCTCATCAGCCAACGCCACTTCAACCCTCGTCCTTGTTGACGGTGTGGAGAGCGACATGACACTTCTTAACCCCAACGATATTGAATCTGTATCTGTCCTCAAGGACGCTGCTGCCTGTGCCATCTACGGTGCGCGTGCTGCTGCAGGTGTCGTTCTCGTAACTACCAAGCGCGGTAGTGAGGGTAAGGCCAAGGTCAGCTATAACGGATATGTCGGCATGAACAAGCCGGGCCTTATGCCTGAGCGCGTTCCGGCATGGCAGGAGCAGGTCATGATCAACGAGGCACGTCTGCAGGCCGGTGGCGGTACCGACGGTTCGCTTGAGTTCGCATCATGGATCGGTAACCCCAACTTCAGCTGGCGTCCCAACAACACCAATGGCCGCTGGGAATTCTTCGAAAGTACCAACTGGGTTGCTGAAGGTACACGTAAATACACTTTCCAGCAGAGCCACAATGTCAGCGTGACCGGTGGTAACAAGGCTACCAACTATCTCGTTTCAGGTGGTTACTTCTCAAAGAACGGTATCCTCAAGTACGGTCCCGACAAGAACGAGCGTTACAATGTGCGCATCAACCTCAACACCGAGATTAACCAGCACATCAATCTTGAAGTTCTTGCAAGCTACGACGGCAAGTTCCTCAAGCAGAACCCCTACGGAGCAGCCGGTCTTCTCTCACGTCTCTACCGCGTGCGCGGCCGTCAGCCTATCTACAATCCTGAGGAGGATGCCAATCCCTACAACGGCGACCTTCAGGTGAACGCTATCGACATCATGAAGAACGGTGGCGAGAAGGATACCCAGTATCAGTCCTACACCGGCAAGGCCACACTCAACATCAAGGATTATTTCGTGAAAGGTCTCGGTCTCCGTCTCAGCGCAAGCCGCCGTTCAGACAACTACAGCGAGCAGACCAGCAAACGTACACTCGAATGGAAGGACCGTCTCGGCATCTCCAACCGTAACACCGCCAACAGTCCTAACTCATACTATCGTCAGAAGAACAATGCCTATCATGACAATTTAGAGGCTCTACTTACCTACAACGGCAAATTCGGCAAGAACCAGATCGACGTTCTCGCAGGTACATCCTACGAACGTTACCGCAAGGATCAGTTCGACGCAACAGTGAAGAATCTCAACAGCAACGATTTCTTCTCGTTCAACGCTTACGATAACGAACTTGCCACCAACACCACAGTTGCCGACAATATCGAGACATGGGCCATGCACTCATATTTCGGTCGTATCAACTACAACTTTGACGAGCGTTTCCTCTTCGAGGCAAATATCCGTTACGACGGTAGCTCACGTCTCGCTCCCGGTCGCCGCTGGCACGCCTTCCCCTCATTCTCAGGTGCATGGCGCGTGAGTCAGGAGGAATGGTTCAGAGTCGATGCCATCAACAGCTTCAAGGTGCGTGCATCATGGGGTCAGCTCGGTAACGGTGCCATCCTCGGTCTCTATGACTACATCGCCACCATCAGCCGCGGTATCAACATGGGTGAGGCAAGCTACTATCAGAGCGCAATGGCCTCCGTCGATAAGACTTGGGAAATCATCTCATCGACCAACATCGGTCTTGACATGGGCTTCCTCAACAACACTCTTACCCTTACCGCCGACTACTATTGGAAGAAGAACGACAACATGCTCGCAAACGTGACCCTGCCCCACATCGTAGGTATCACAGTTCCTAAGTCTAACGTAGGCACACTCAAGACTTGGGGTTGGGAAGTCGAGCTCGGCTACCGTAACCGTTTCGGTGATGTCGATGTCAATGCAAGCGTGAGCCTCAGCGATGCCGATAACAAGGTCGTTAGCTACAAGGGTCAGAACACTATCGCCGAAGGTTCGGTTGATATCCTCGAAGGTTATCCCCTCAACTCCATCTGGGGCTACAAGACCGACGGTATGTGGCAGAGCCGTCAGGAGTATCTTGACTACAAGGCCGCACATCCCGGCTACGAATCATTCAACGACGCGAAAGTGTCAGGCGGTGACATCAAGTATGTCGCTCAGGGCGACGGCGCACACACCATCGGTCAGGGCGGCGGCACTCCCGAAAATCCCGGCGACCTCGTGTATCTCGGTTCTTCCAACGGCCGTTACTTCTACACCTTCAGCCTCGGTGCTGCATGGAAGGGATTCGATGTCAACGTAATGTTCCAAGGTGTCGGCAAGCGCAAAGTCTATGTTGAACCTGACCAGCTTGCACCGCTCAAGAACACTTACGACATGCCTTGGACCATCCACACCGATTACTGGACCGAGGATAACCCCCACGCTTCACTCCCCCGTCTCTACAACGGTAACAACTTCAACTACAAGGCTTCTGACCGCTGGATTCAGGACGGTTCATATCTCCGTCTGAAGAACGTGACTCTCGGCTACACCATCCCCATTCCCAGAAAGGCCATCGAGCGTCTGCGCGTCTATATCTCAGGCGACGACGTATGGGAACACACCAACATGCTCAAGGTGTTTGACCCCGAAGTAGGCAACAAGCCTTCGGCCAACTATTATCCATTCTTCCGCACATGGACTTTTGGAGTAAATCTCACACTTTAAATTAGGAATACTCAACAATGAAAACACTTAATAAATACATATTACTTGGAGCTCTCACCCTTTCGGTGGCATCATGTGACCTTGATATGGTCCCCGAAACAAGTGTGACTGACGCATCCTACTGGAAGACCGAAGGTGATCTGCGCGGCGCATGTAACCGCTTCTACGAGCAGATGAACGGCAACAATGACCTCGGCGACGGCTTTAAGCATGATTACCGTTCCGACGAACTTACAACCGGCGGTGCGAACGCCGTAAGTTCGGGCAACGTACAGATCCCCACCACCAACGGTGCATGGACCGACGCTTACTGGCGCATCTTCATCGCCAACAATATCATCGAGAAAGCTCCTCGCGCCGATGTTTCTGAGGCAGTGCTCAACAAGTATCTTGCCGAGGCCCGCTTCTTCCGTGGCTACTACTACTTCGAGCTCGTCAAGAAGTATGGCGATGTGCCCCTGCTTCTGAAGGCCATCAACGACACCAAGGATCCTGATCTGATGATGCCCCGCACTCCCCGTGCCGAAGTCATCAAGCAGGTCTATGAGGATCTCGAATTCGCCGCTACTTGGCTTCCCGATATCGATAAGCTTGACAAGTGGGGTCACGTGGCCCGTCAGGCTGCCATCGCAATGAAGGTCCGCGTAGGTCTCTATGAGGGCACACACGGTAAGTATCATAATTCAGGTGAGGACTACCGTTCACACCTCAAGACCAGTATCGACGCTGCCAAGGAGCTTATCACAAGCGGAAAGCACGAACTTTATCCCGACTTCGAAAAGCTCTTTCAGGATGTTGCCGAAGGTCGTCAGAACCGTGAGAATATCTTCGTGAAGGAATATGGTCCCAACGGTTCGGCTGCAACTACCACTCACGGTACTATCCGCCAGATGGAGAACACTGTCAGCGTGACCCGCAACGTGGTGGATCTCTTCCTCTACACCGACGGTCTCCCCCGCGAGAAGTCAGCCTACACCATTACTCCTGAGACAAGCTACGACGACGTGTTCAGCAACCGTGACCCCCGTCTCGGCATGACCTGCTACAAGATCGGTGAGGAAGCCTACAAGGGTGCGTTCACCCCCCACAACTTCCATCGCGGCTACAGCATAAAGAAAGGTTTCGACATCGTGCAGTGGTCAACAAACAGCAAGGAATGGACCGACTGGATGGCTATCCGCTACGCCGAAGTGCTCATCTCCTATGCCGAGGCTCTCTATGAGTACAACGGTTCGATCTCTGACGACGATCTCGATATAACAGTCAACGCTCTCCGCAACCGCGTAGGTATGCCCGCGAAACTCACCAATGCTTTCGCTCAGGCCAACGGTCTCGATATGCTTGAGGAAATCCGCCGCGAGCGCACTGTGGAGTTCATTGATGAGAACAAGCGTTACGACGACATCATCCGCTGGAAGATTGCTGAAAAGGTGCTTCCCGTCGATATCATCGGTGCCCTCTGTATCTCAGGCGAGACCACACAGAGCAAGTATGACGAACTCAAGGCCAAACTGACTGTCGGCGGTTCACTCAACGGCAAGCAGCGTTACGGCACACAGGATGACCTCTATGTCATCGAGTTTGCAGAGGATCGTCGCTTCGATACTGCCAAGGATTATCTCTATCCCGTGCCTCTCTATGAGATTTCTCAGTCAGGCGGTGCTGTTACACAGAACCCCGGCTGGAAATAACATACAAATAAATTAAAACACACCCAATCTCTACCAAAAACTATAACGATGAAAAAAGTTCTATATACAATCGTAGCCCTCATAGCCGGCATGGCCTTCACTTCCTGCAACGATGATGACTGGAGCTACGACAAAACACTCGAACACGAGTATTTCTACGGTCCGCAAGTCTGGGGCTACGACAAGCCTAATTCGACCAGCGGTATCGGTAACAATAACGTGGTGTTCTACGATGTCAACCAAGGTGAGACTGTAGCAGTCCCCATGCAGTTCTGGTGCGAGTTCAAGCGCAGCTACGACGTAGTTACCTACTACTGGACAGCACCCAAACCCGACGGTGAGAAGTACATCAACGCTCTTAACAAGTATTCAAATGATGATCTCATCCCCTACGAAGGTCCGGAACTTGTCCGCGGTGTCGATTACGAAGTCGTTGATAAGGATGGCAACGTCCTCACTCCGAATGCCTCAGGTGCTTTCGAGATGCAGTGGCCCAACGCACTGAAGGGTGTCCAGAACATCTATATCAAGGCTCTTAACGGTAAGAAAGGCTCGTTCAACATCATGACCTGCGAGCCGGGAGGCACTACACCGAGTGCATCGGAAGTAAGCTCTACTATCCAGCATGCCACCGGTTCATACGTTGTGCGTATTTTCTCGCAGAACTACCGTGTGACTGTCAATATTAAATAATAGATAAGTGCATTGAGAGTAATATAATTATTAAGGTAAGACAGGTTGTTTTAGTCTGTTCAGAACGTTATCGGGCCCTAACTCCGTGTGCGTCAATCAGTAAAACGGATGCCGATAGCGTTTGAACCCAAGCCGTTAGTGATAATAGCTATCTTAAAACCAACCGGACATTCCCGGTAATGACACGATACCGGGAATGTCTTTTTTATAATCTGTCAAAGATCATATCAATACCCCCCACACAACATGAAGAAAACCATTGCAATATACACGGCTCTCGCCTTTTCGGCTGTGACGGCCTTTACAGCCTGCCAGTCCGGAAACGGTGTAGGGGAGTCAACCCCCGCTTCCGAATTCGTCAGGGTCGAGGGTGAGGATCTCATTACCCCTGACGGCTCGAAGCTGTTCATCATCGGTACGAATCTCGGTAACTGGCTCAATCCCGAAGGCTATATGTTCGGCTTCGGCCGCACCAACGCTCCGCGTCAGATCAACGATCTTTTCTGCGAGCTCACCGGGCCGGATTTCACCGCTGATTTCTGGAGCCGCTTCAAGGACAACTATATCACACGTAAGGATATCGAGTACATAGCCTCCACGGGCGCAAACACCATCCGTCTGCCGTTTCACTACAAGCTCTTCACCGATGAGGATTACATGGGGCTGAACAGTGCGCAGGATGGCTTCGCGCGCATCGATAGTGTGGTCAGCTGGTGTCGTGACAACGGACTTTACCTCATCCTTGACATGCACGATGCTCCCGGCGGTCAGACCGGTGACAACATCGATGATTCCTACGGTTATCCGTGGCTCATGGAAAGCGAGAAATCACAGCAGCAGTTCTGCGATATCTGGCGCAACATCGCCGACTATTATAAGAATGAGCCTGTGATCCTCGGCTACGAACTTATCAACGAGCCTATCGCCACTCACTTCGAGAATCAGGATGAACTTAACTCCAAACTTGAACCGCTCCACAAGCGTGCGGTCGCTGCCATCCGTGAGGTCGATCCGAACCACATCATCCTTATCGGTGCTCCGCAATGGAACAGTAATTTCGAACCGCTCAAGGACACTGATTACGATCCGCAGCTCATGTTTACCTGTCACCGTTACGGTGGCGAGCCTACTCCGGAGGCGATAAGGAGCTACATAGAGTTCCGCGACAAATCGGGCAAACCCATGTACATGGGCGAGATCGGTCATAATACCGATCAGTGGCAGGCAGATTTCGTCAAGACAATGAAGGACAATAATATCGGTTACACTTTCTGGCCCTACAAGAAGCGCGACAGCTCATGCATGATGGGTATCGGTATGCCTGAGGGATGGAAGGAAATCGTGAAGTATTCGGAAGGCCCTCACGCCACTTTCCGCGAGATGCGCGAAGCTATGCCAGACCGCGACGTGGTCCGCAAGGCCATGACCGAGTTCCTTGACAGCTGCCTCATAGAGAACTGTCATCCGCAGGTTGGCTACATTGCCTCTATGGGTCTTCAGCCCATGCCTGTAACCAAGGAATGATACAGAATCATCCATTCTAAACACAGATTACGAAAATGAAGAATATCTTATTCAGCATAATGCTCTGCACGGCAGGAGTGGCTACACTGACCTCTTCCATGCCGGTCTATCTTGACGAATCACGTCCTGTCGATGAGCGTATAGAGGACGCGCTCTCACGCATGACCACTAAGGAAAAGGTGGCTATGCTCCACGCTCAGTCCAAATTCTCGTCACCGGGTGTTCCGAGTCTCGGCATACCCTCGTTCTGGACCACTGACGGCCCTCACGGCATCCGTCCTGAAGTGCTTTGGGACGAATGGGAGCAGGCCGGATGGACAAATGACTCCTGCGTGGCCTTCCCGGCACTGACATGTCTCGCTGCGTCGTGGAATCCTGATGTGGCTCTTCTCTACGGCAAGAGCATCGGCGAGGAGGCGCGTTACCGTGGCAAGGATATCCTCCTCGGTCCGGGTGTCAACATCTACCGTACTCCTCTCAACGGACGCAATTTCGAGTATATGGGCGAGGATCCCTATCTCGCGTCAATTATGGTCACCCCCTACGTGAAAGGCGTGCAGAGCAACGGTGTGGCGGCCTGCGTGAAGCACTATGCCCTCAACAATCATGAGGTGAACCGCCACACGACCAATGCCGTTATCGATGACCGCACTCTCTATGAGATCTATCTGCCGGCTTTCAAGGCCGCAGTGCAGGATGGCGGTGCATGGTCCATCATGGGCAGCTACAATCTCTATAAGGATCAGCATGCCTGCCACAACCGCTATCTCCTCAATGACATCCTCAAGGGTGAGTGGGGATTCGACGGTGTAGTGGTGTCGGACTGGGGTGGCACTCATGACACTCCCGAAGCTATCGCCAACGGCCTTGACATGGAGTTCGGCAGCTGGACCAACGGTCTCTCCAACGGTAAGAGCAACGCCTACGACAACTATTATCTCGCCGATCCTTACCTCTCGCTGATCAACGAAGGAAAGATCGGAACGGACGAACTTGACGATAAGGTGCGCCGCATCCTCCGTCTCGCTTACCGCACGACTCTTGACCGCAACCGTCCGTATGGCTCGCTCTGTTCGCAGGAGCACATCGACGCTGCCCGCACGATAGGCGAGGAGGGAATCGTGCTTCTGAAAAATTCGCGGGGTGTGCTTCCGCTTGATCTCAACCGCGTCCGTAAGGTGGCCGTGGTCGGTGAGAATGCCATCAAGATGATGACTGTCGGTGGCGGCAGCTCATCACTTAAAGTGAAATACGAACTTTCACCCCTCGACGGTATCCGCAACCGTCTTGCAGGTAAGGCTGATGTGGTCTATGTCCGTGGTTATGTCGGAGATCCTTCCGGAGAGTACAACGGTGTGACTACAGGTCAGAATCTAAAGGATGACCGCAGTCCTGAAGAGCTGATAGCCGAGGCTGTGGGTGTGGCCTCGGACGCAGACTGCGTGATTTTTATCGGCGGTCTCAACAAATCGGCTCATCAGGACTGCGAGGATTCCGACCGTGAGGGCTTGGAACTTCCTTACGGGCAGGATGACGTCATCCGCGCTCTTGCAAAGGCCAATCCTAATCTCGTTGTGGTCAACATCTCAGGTAATGCCGTTGCGATGCCTTGGGCCGATGAGGTCGCAGCTATCGTTCAGGGATGGTATCTCGGAACAGAAGCCGGCAATGCAATAGCCTCTGTCCTTACCGGCGATGTTAACCCCTCCGGTAAACTTCCGATGACTTTCCCGGCTAAGCTCGATGATGTGGCAGTACATAATCTCGGTCTCTACCCCGGCACTCCCCGCGAGGACGGAAGCAAGACTGTGGATTGCCGTTACGACGAAGGTATCTTTGTCGGTTACCGCTGGGCGGAGAAGAATAATGTCAAGCCGCTTTTCCCCTTCGGTCATGGACTGAGCTATACTGATTTCAAATATGGTAAGGCCACTGTCGATAAATCATCGCTCGGCAAAGGTGGTAAGGTCACTGTCACCGTACCTGTCACCAATATCGGTGACCGTGAAGGTTCGGAAGTGGTACAGCTCTATGTCGCTGATCTGAAATCATCTGTCCCCCGTCCCGTAAAGGAACTTAAAGGCTTCCGCAAAGTTCATCTCGCTCCTGCGGAGACCGCCGAGGTAAGTTTTGAAATCACACCTGAGGCATTGAGCTATTTCGATGCCGATACCCACTCTTGGGTGTGTGAACCGGGAGCTTTCGAGGCTCATGTCGGTGCCTCATCGGCTGATATCCGCAGCAAGGTTAAATTCAGCTATGACAACAGCATGGCTGAAAGATAATGAGGAAATCCCGTAACCTTTAATCAGTTAGTTGACAATACAAAAGTCTGAATTCTCCCTGTCCTCCGCACCGTTTATGACCGGTGCGGAGGATTTTTTTGCATATTACAGCAAGATTTTATTATTTTGTAAACGAGTAGATATAAGACGTTTAATGCTCGATGCTAAGATTATGTTAGCGATTGATATACGTTCTTACCATTGGTTTACGTTTAATATTATGTTATGAAGAAATTTACAAAAATAGTAGCCACTGTTTCGGATAAACGCTGCGATATTGATTATCTCCGGCAGTTGGCAGATGCAGGGATGAATGTGGTGCGCATGAATTCGGCGCACCTTGAGTATGATGGTTTCAAGCGGATTGTCGATAATACCCGTAAAACCGATTATGGGATTGCGATCATGATGGATACGAAAGGTCCTGAAATCCGTACGACAGCCACTGCCACCGGGTTGCCCATCACGTTCAACACGGGTGACATTGTGGAGTTTGTCGGAGATCCCGACGGACTTACCACCGAACGTACGATATGTCTTAACTACGCCAATATCGCCGAGGATGTGAAGCCGGGTGACCGCTTCCTGATTGACGACGGAGAACTTGCTTTCGTGATCAATTCCGTCGATGGTGCCCGCATCATGGCCCGCGCGGAGAACAGCGGTAAGCTTGGTTCACGAAAGAGTGTGAATATCCCCGGCGTATCGATCGCCCTTCCGGCTGTGACCCGCCGTGACCGCCGCAACATAGCCTATGCCGTAGAGCTGGGAGTAGATTTCATTGCCCACTCGTTCGTGCGTTCGGCTGCCGATGTCTATGAAGTTCAGCACATACTCCATTCTCTCGGAAGCAAGATAAAGATTATCTCCAAGATAGAGAATCAGGAAGGTATCGATAATTTCGATGAGATCCTCGCTGCGTCCTACGGTATAATGATCGCGCGCGGCGACCTTGGTATCGAGGTGGCTGCGGAGCGCATTCCGGGTATTCAGCTGATGATGATCAACAAATGTATTGCCGCTCACAAGCCTGTCATTGTGGCCACTCAGATGCTCCATTCGATGATTGATCATCCCCGTCCCACACGTGCGGAGGTGAGTGACGTCGCCAACGCCGTCTATCAGCGGGCTGATGCAATGATGCTGTCGGGTGAGACGGCCTACGGTAAATATCCCGTAGAGGCTGTGCGTACGATGGCAAGTGTGGCTATGGAGGTGGAGCGTTCGCATACATCTAAAATGGAAGTACCTGAGATGGCTGACCGCCGTGTGACCTCCTTTCTTTCGCGTCAGGCTGTAATGTCGGAATTTCTTGTCGGAACGAAAGCTATCCTTACGGATACTTACCACGGTGTCACGACGCGATTTATCTCATCGTTCCGTGGCGGTAACCCCACCATCGCAATCTGCTATAACCGTGAGGTGCAGCGTTGGCTCGCTCTGAGCTATGGCGTGCTTGCCTATTGTTACCCCCATCCCGATGCCCACAAGGGTCAGCGTCATCCTGTCGAGGCTCTGCGCCGTCTCGCCGACGACGGTCTTCTTAATCCGGATGATCGTGTGGCCTATCTCTCAGGTCCTGAAGGTGGAGCGACTTCTCTCGAAATCGACACCCTCGCCCATCTGATGCAATCTTGACAGCAGAACAAATAAGCGGGATAAGTCCATCGACCCGTTAACCATCGGGAGATAGAGAATATATCAAAAGCTATATCGAAATGATCAACACGGTTGTATTGCCTGCAATTGCACAGGAAATACAACCGTGTTTATTTTGACACAGCCACTGCTGCGGATAATTATAATCAATTTGCCTGAAGCGGGGTCATGTGGTAGCCGAGAGCATTCAGCTCCATTGCCATACCGGCGAGATACAGTTGATTGAGGGCGGCAATGTAGCATCCGAGGGCGGCTTCAGTGCCCGGCTCTACATGCTCGTGGTTGAGGAGACCATAAACGCGCGAAGCACATTCGGCCACAAGTTCGGAGATCTTCTCGGCAGCTTCACCGGAGTAACCGAGGACATCTTCAACCACTGTTTCGTCCATATTGTCGTAGCCACGCTTGTCGCGCAGGTTTTCGTAGATATTTTTTTCCTTTGAATATTTTTCCCAGTCCTTGTCCCAGTAAAATGCCATGGCCATACCGATGAGCATCATCCATCCGAGCGACACTACGGGATAATCCTTGAATTCGCGTGCCCCGTCGGGCATATAGGCTCTGGCGATCTCACCCCATTTTTCCTCTACGTCGGGACATTCAGGCACGTGTGGATCGAGGGCTTCCTTCTTCTGGAGAAATGCGATTAGATCCTTGTGTACTTTTTCTTCGAACTCGCTGACGAGTTTCTTTGCTTCGTTATTATCCATGATTTTCAGTGTGTTTAAATTCAATATGTCTATAATAACTTAACAGCTTGGCTTACCTAATGGTTGACTTATGGGACTGACTGAGTAACGACGAACCGGAATCCGTTATGCTCACGGCATTAGCAGTTCGACTATCGGTCCGGCCAAAAAGGCTGTCAGGACACCGTTGAGGATCAGTCCGAGCGTAGCGTAGGCACCGTAGCGGTCAGAGATTTCGCTGATGCGGTTAGTGCCCATTACATGAGCTGCCGTACCCATGCTTAGGCTTTGCGATACAGCGCGGCGTACGTGCCCCCAATGCATCATCTTCAGGCCCGCAGCCGCCCCAATCATCCCCACGACAACCACAATGGCTGATGTGAGAGCCGTTATGCCTCCGATCTGCCGGGAGATCTCGATGGCTATAGGTGTTGAGACCGATTTGGGGGCGAGAGACCGGACTACATCCGGTGATGCACCGAGCCAGCGGGCTATAAGCACGACGGATGCAATTCCGACCACGCATCCCGCAAGTTCTGTCAGGAAAAGTGTGATGAACTGGGAGCGGATGTGCTTGAGCTCGTTGTACAGAGGTAATCCCAGAGCCACGATGGCAGGTTTTAACCAAAATTCAATCAGATAGCCGGACTCATAGTATTTCTCGTAGGATATCCCTGTGGTTTTAAGTATCACAATGAGGGCAGCAATGGTGATGAGCATGGGGCTAAGCCATGAGATACCGCTGCGTTTCTGGAGCCATCCCGCACCCCAGTATATGAGGAATGTAATGGTGATAAGGGGGAGCGGGGTCGAAAGATGTTCAATCAGCGTGGCGGTCATGATAATGATGTTTAAGACGCGTATGGATGAACTGATGGATGTGGCCCGTGACAAGCAGGACAAGAAGAATTGACACCACAGTGGCTACGGTAATTGGCAACCATTCCGCAGCGATGAGGTCGAAGTAGAGCATGAGTGCCACTCCCGGAGGAATGAAAAAGAATGCCATGTTGGAAATGAGGAATTTGCAGACGGGCTGTATGGTTGCCGGTCTGATAATCTTGCGTTCAAGCAGGAGAGTGAGTATGAGCATCCCCAATATACTGCCCGGAATATTCAGTCCGGGAATAAGGCTGATAAGCTCGCCCAAAGCGAGACAGCCGAATATGATACCAAACTGTTTTGCCATTATCGTTACATTTCTGACGCGAAATTACAAATATTTTCAATAACATGATCGGCCGGAGGAGTGATTGCCGGCTGAAAGTGAATAATGGCAGATTTTCAGATTCGTTATCTCTGCTGTCATCGACTTTGTCGCCGAGACAGTAGTACCCTCATCATCTTATCCTCTAATTACAGTGAACACCATGTATCCGATATAAAGCGCGACGAGCGCACAGCCGAATATCCTGCTTACGCACTTGCTTTTAGAGAGTGTGGGTACAAGCCATATCAATGCCGCCCCACCGACAAGCGTGATGAAATCCACAAATCCGATTGAATCGGCCCTCAATGGAATCACGAGTGCGCTTAACCCGATGGAAAGCAGGGCGTTTATGATGCATGAGCCTACGATATTTCCCAATGCTATGCCACTCGCACCTTTTACGGTTGCCGTAACTGACGTGACGAGATCGGGAAGTGCATTGCCGATGGCCACAACAGTCAGCGCGACCATTCCCTGACTCATCCCTACTTTCAGAGCCAGACCGGTAGCTCCGTCAACAACCCAGTTGCCACCGATGACCAGAACGGCGAGTCCGGCGGCTATCATCACCCATGAAAACCAGAACTTATGTTGCAATCTGGATAGATCCGTCTTCAGCGTGGTCAGTTCATATTTTAGAGTGTGGGATGAGGCGATTCCATGATTTGATGTCCCGGTATCCGCGCTGGTATTTTCCGAAGTGTCGGATGGATCTGTGTCCGCAGCAGTTGTGTTGTCGTTACGGGAAGAGAGGATCATGAACCACATGTAAAATATGAATATCACTATGAGCATTATGCCTGACGAACGGTTGATGATGTTATGGTGTCCGCCGTCAAAAAGCACGGTATCACCCGCAAACCAAAGAGCGGCCGAGGCGATAAAAAGTATCGGAAGATCCTGATAACGCATGACTTTGCTTACCTTCCAAGGATGTATGATGCCCATTACGCCGATTACCAGAAGGATGTCAAAGATATTTGATCCGATCACCTCGCCTACGGCCATCGTCGGATTATTCTGAAACGCTGATTCCACACATACCACCATATCCGGAAGTGTGCTTCCGAGCGCGACGACTGTCAAGCCGATTATCAGGTTTGACACCTTGAATTTCCTTGCCACCGTGACGGCTCCGTCAGTGACATAGTTGGCTCCTATGACAAGAAGTGCAAGGCCGAGAATGAGGAAAACGATATCGTGCAGCATAGCGTAAGGGAGTTTTGATTTATAAACGTTTGTTAACAGCTTTTAGTTTGAACCTCTACGGTAGGGATCATGGTATCTGGTCGATGACCCGAAATAATCCCGGCTTGCACGTAAGAAATTACAGGAAACAGGCTTTTGACCTGTATCCAGTGAAATCTACTGAAGCGGAATCCTGACAATGTTTATGGAATAGGCGGGGACATGGAAGAGAACTTCATTTGAGTTCCCGGCCTTGATGTCGGCTTTCACGGGAGATATACGGTTGGGAGCTGATATCGTATTTTCATCATTTCCGCTTTCGGATGATAGGCGAATCAATTGCAATGCATCATTTTTAGTCGTATCGATCGTGCAGTTGGATAGATTGATAACGCCATCCGCGTGTCCATCGCCCAAATTTACGATCTTGACAATCATGGTCTTTGTTGCGTCATCCATAGTGGTAGATGCATAGACGCCTTCATTCGGATTGTCGTTCATACTCTTGCAGGAGAGATCGAGTTTGCCGTCCAGATAGCAATTGATACTGTCACCGTCAACCTCGACCCGAAGGTCGTACCAACGGTCATCCTCTACACTGAACCGGTGACCTTTACACAGCGTAACCCGACCGCCGCCTATCGCCTGCTCTACATTGTTCTGAGTGTTTGTCCAGCCACCGATATTAAACCATTGATAGTTGTCTCTGTCCTTATATCCGAACATGGCCATGAAACCCTCCGCTCCTGAATTTTTCTTTGCCTGCACTTTGAAGGTATATTTATCCGCTTCGATATTATCAGGACATACTATCATTGCCGGTTGCTTGCCGCTACTCTGAGTGATCCCGGTAGCAGAAATATTCCAGTCGCCCGATACTTTATTCCATGTTCTATAATCGCTGATATCGACAGTCTTGCCTTCGACGATCAGCTGTGGATCACGATAAGTGACATCTGTGTCCCATGTGGCAAGCCCTACGTGGACGGGGTGTTGCGTTTCCTCCTCTGCCGAATGAGGTTTTGTCAGATCGTAGGTCCAGCCCGTCTTGACAACCTGTGTGCCGATGTTGTTAGCAAACAGTTGCTGGACATAATATGACGGAGTTCCCATAACCTGCGAGGAGTTGAAGCGAATCATATCAGGTCGCCAGCGTGCGTCATTCTCATTCACGAAGATAGGGGCGTAGGAGTTCATCACAACCACATCCGAGTTGTTTTCCATACCCATCATATAGACAGCCTCTCCCAAAGCGGCGTTAAGATTGCCGATGTTTCCAAAATTACTGGTCACGGCATATTCGCCCACATATATCAGATGCTTGTCGCGGTCATAGTCATCATATTTGTTGAACCTGTCCGCAAACCACTTCGGGTTGCGGTAATAATGTTCATCCACAATATCCACGGGGTAATCGTTGCGCCACGATGGATGATCTGTGGCCCACGATTCGACATTTCCGATACATTTCACATTGGGATATTTCTCCTTTATGGCATTGTAAAACTGTATGTAGCGTTCAGGATAGTGGTCGCTCTGGTCGGAGTTGTCATCCATGTTGAAGTTGTAGTTCTCGTTGCCGATCTCGATATACTCCAGATTGAACGGTTCGGGATGACCGTTGTCAGCACGCATCCTGCCATACTTGGTGGTTACGTCGCCGTTGGCATACTCAAGCGCATCAAGGCATTCCTCAATCCATTCCCCGATCTGATTGTATGGTGTGCAGCCGCCATGCCAGATGCCTACATTAACCACGAACAGCGGCTTGGCTCCAAGATCCTCGGCCAACTGTAAATATTCATGGAAACCGATGCCATCGCTTGTGCGATAGCCCCAGTTGACATTCTTGTGACCCTCACGCTGCTCGATTGGGCCGATGGTGCGCTTCCATCTGAAGGCATTGTCGGGACTTTCCTGCCCTTCAACGAAGCATCCTCCGGGAAAACGCATGAAAGTTGGATTCATGTCGGCAAGCATCCCGGCCAAATCGGGACGCATTCCGTTCTCACGATTCTTGAATGTCGGGGGGAACAGGCTCACCACGTCAAGCTGAAATTCTCCGGGCTTGTCGGCTAAAAGCGTAAATTCCGCTTTAGGGTCATCTCCTGTAGCTATTATGGAAGCAGTGTATTTTTTCCATTCTTTAGATAATGATACTTTCACATCTGTTTCGCCAAGTGTATGTCCGGCGGTCGATTGGAGGCGTGCGGCGAGTACCCCTTTATATTTATTGTCGCTTTTTGCCCAGAAAGACAATTTATACTCTCTGCCTTTTGCTGCGTTTATGCCCCAATAACCTTCGTTGCGAACGCCGTCTCCATTATTGACTATGGTGACGTTGAGTGCATTATGCTGCACATCATTGAGCAATCCGTCCTGCACCAACGCAATAGCAGCATCGCCTACACTGTACCAGTTACAAGGTGTGGTGTCATCCTCAAAGGAACGGTTGCGTATCAATTCGGCATAAAGACCTCCATCCGCCGCATGATTTATATCCTCATAAAATATTCCATAATGGGTCGGACTGACCATAGGTCCTCTCTGATTGGCATCAATGTTGATGACTACTTGTCCATTTACTGTATGAGTCATCACCATCAGCGTGGCGGCAAGAAACTGTCTTATGTTCATTGGTATTGATTTTGGTAGTTGAGATACTAAGAAGTATTTATCGGTACAGGCGTATCTTTATGGCAAATTTCGTCAGAATTGTTGATACCGGCAAGTATTTTGCTGTAAATCGAATCACGAATCCGGAAATCAATCTTCTTGGTTTAATTTGAATGACTTACATAGTGACGATTGATCGGTCATAGGGGATCAAAATGGGGTGGGGGATTCAAAACTGTAGTGTTGTCTGTCGATGGGGAATGTAAATTCTATTTTTTGAGCGTGGAGGAGCAGACGTCCCGGTGCGTTATTGAGATTTTTGCTATACAGACGGTCGCCGGCAATCGGAAGACCGAGTCCGGACGCCGATGCGGCGTGGACCCGCAGTTGGTGCGTGCGTCCCGTAAGAGGATGGAAAATTACACGACTGTGACCATCCCTTGTACCTGTAAATTCGTAATCCGTCAGTGCGTCTTTCCCATTTTCGAGGTCGATACGCTGCCGGGGACGATCAAGCCAATCGGGCGAAATGGGCAGGTCTATATGTCCCTGCTGGGGTAGCCCACGGGTGGAGTAATCGCCTTCCAATTCTGCCACGTATGTTTTCCTTACCTTACGCATTGAGAACAGCGATTGCATCACCTTCAGGGTGAGCGGGCTGAACGTGGCGATGAGCAGTCCCGATGTGTCTTGGTCAAGTCGGTGAGCCATTCTGACGAACCGCTCAGACCCATATCGGTCCGCAAGCCATTGCTGCACGGAGATTGCCGCGCCTTTACCGGGCACGGAGAGCATTCCGCTTGGTTTGTTGACCACACAAAACCATTGATTTTCATAGATGATCTCCGGTGTGTGAGTGATAGTTGACCGATGGTCACTGTCGAGAGGCGGTTCAATACAGAGTCCTTGGAGCATCCAGCCGAGGACGGGCAGACATTTGCCACGGCATGCCGGATAGTGCTTGCCGTGTATGCGCAATTCTCCTCCTTTTGGTTCGCCATACCAATATTCGGCGATTGATACCGGATGCCATCCTTGCAGATATGCGGCTTGCAGGAGTTTCGGGGCGCAACATTCTCCTGCGCCGGATGGGGGAATCCTCAAGGGGGTATCGGCAAAGATTTCACTCAGACTTCTGCTTTCGCCACGTGCGTTGAGCAGATGGAAGCTGGAGAACAGCCATTTCTGTAAAGCTTCGGAGTCGCTGCGACGTTTTTCTTTAAGTGAATCGAGGTGGGCCTGCGCATGCTTCAGATTTTCAGCGTATTTTTCAAGATCGGTGGCCAGTTTCTTTTTAAGACGGTGCAGTTCGGCTTTCTCAAACTGACTCCGGCGTATCATGGCTGCCATCTCGTCATCACTGATAATACCCGATGCTCTCTTGGCGTCTCTCTCCAATTTCGACAGGCGGCATTTCTCTTTGTATTCCGAGATCTCGGCATCCATTTTTGCTTTTGCCTGCTCGTAGTCACTTTTTATTTTAGTAAAAGTATCGTTTTCGAAGAGGGCTATCTCGGCATTCTGACGTGATATGTCCGCTTCCTTTGTCTTGAAATAGCCGTCGGGTTGCAGATAATCGAACACCGGACCTACGAATCCATGATGATAGAAGCCTCCGTCGCCCAACTGTCCGGAAAAAGCATACAGCGTATGACTTGTGCCGTCGGTATCGGTAGCGATGAGGACGCCGAGCATTTTTCCGGCCTCAAGTTCACGGCAGAAATTGATATCATCGGGCCTGTCGCTCTTCTTCAGAGTTTCCAGCCTAACAAGTAAGTCCCGGAAAGCTTCATCACATGTTTCAGCAGGCGTATAATCAAACGGGTTGTTCATGACAGCTAAATTATAAAATATCCCGGATTCCTACAAGCGAATCAATTTTAGAGGGAATTTTATGACGATGGTTAAACCACCTATATTAATATATCAATAATGGATTAGTGGTTTATTTTCTTAGTTGCGATACCGTTGCGCAGCTCGATATAGATACCCTTCGGAGGTGTAGGGTATCTATGGCCATAGATGTCGAATATCATAACTGGCGACGATGCCGGATCGGCTATTGCGGGATGCAATGATGAGGTGATGTATTTCTCATATTCCAGACATGCCATTATGAATGAGCCGATACCTTTGCCTTCGTTGGAGACGATGTTGACATCACTGCCGTCAAGATAGTAATCGGCTGTGCCGTTACGTTCGCGTTTGTTGGACGGTCCCAGACCTGCCGATCGGCATATATTATGGATATCGACTCCACCGGTACGTTCAGTGATGAATGTGGCGAGCACTCCGTCGTAAGCCTTCATGGCCACGGGACTGAACTCTGCAGAGTCAAGTAGTCCGAGTCTTATGCCTTTGAGCATGGCGTATGTGAACATGCACGATGCCGATGCTTCAAGGTAGTTGCGGTTGCCACGTGCGCTGACAAACGAATCGTCATACTGCATGAGCTGATACCATACACCGCTATGAGAATCCTGCCAGCGACGTATGCCATCGATCACTTGGGCGAAAATTCCGGCTATTTCCGCGTAGTCAGGGTGCTCGCGAGGCATAAAGTCCAGTACATCTACCAAGGCTGCTGCATACCATCCCATTCCGCGTCCCCAAAATTCCTTGCTGCATCCTTTGAACGGATCGGCGGTGTTGGCCCAGAAAGAATTGGCATCCTTCGGATTTGCGCTCCATCCATGATAATTGAGTGATTTTTGTGCATCGTAGGTGTGGTTATGTATTGTGATGAACTGCAATGCGATGTCGGACCACGCTTCATTTTCGTCGGGGGCGAAGGTAGCGAGATATTCGGCATAGAAGACAGCTCCCATATAGAGTCCGTCGAGCCACATCTGATAGGGGTAGGAATCCTTGTGAATGAAGCCATCCTTTCCATCGTCGAGTGATATACGTTTGTACTCATAGCGCAGATACTTGTAAAGGTAATCGGCAGCCCGACGATATCGCTCACCGTTAGCTTGATTCACCGTTGATTCGTGTGCATAAAGATCGAAAAGCACTTTTCCTGAAGCAATATTGTCGAGGCTTCCTTTCTTGAAGCTGCGGAAGTTACCGTCGGTATCTATGGCGTTGTCCGCGTAGGTTTTGCACCATCCGTAGGCTTGGGCCGAAAGATCGTCGTCGGGATACTGGGAGCAGTACATCAGTATGGTTTTTGCCACGAGACCGCTCACATAGTCCCACGATTTGTCGGCGGACCATTCCTTGCCATGTGATTGGATCATGGATGTGGAATATCTTGAAGTCTGTGCAGTAACCGACAGGCAGATGAGAATTGACAGCACGAATGTTTCGAGTTTTTTCATCATGGATTTGATTGTGGTGAGGTAAAAAGAAAATAACTATTGCAAAATCTACGATCACATATAATCGTCAGTCGTATATTGGGCAAACAAAAGCGAATTTAAGAATAACCCATGAATCTGGCAAGAGAATAGGGAAAAGGATTTAGATTTAACGTATTTTCCGGGAGAGTTTTAGTGATTCTCTCACAAATAGATATCCCCTATAGTCGAAGAAAGGAGCAAGTGATATGTATAATAGATTATGGGGCTATGCCGTAATGTAAACGACACAGCCCCACCGTAAAATTTATTTTAGAGGAATAGAAGATCTTTGCTCTTCTGCCTCATTTTACTCGGCATAAAGATTTTCTGCCTGCTGAGGAATGTATTGATCAACTAGTCTGCTGATTTTTTGCAGATCTGGTTTCTTGTCGGCATAGTCGATTAAAGTTCCGATCGGGTAGAGGTCAGGATCGGATGCCGACTGAAAATCAGCTGCATCTTCCGAATAGTCTCCGTCCTCCACGGCATCGGCTTCAATTGCATAGTCGCTGAATGCAATCGTACGGTCGGCATCTGCGTGTCGTTCGATGCTTACCAACAAAGTGGTTGGAATAATGCTTAATTGAGGATCTTCGCCCCAGAATCCGGGATTTTCGATGACTTCCGCCACTTTTGCGGCAATAATGTCAGTAAGTTCTTTTCTTGTCATAGTATTTGGTAATCTTTTTGCTTTTATAACGTGTAAATCAATGAAAGAGTTTTTCTTTCTGATAGCACGTCCTCTATAAGTAGGTAAGAAAGAATTATTGAGGGGTAAATTTACATGGCCGGTAAAATTTACACCACATTTACCGTAAATTCCTCACTGTGTTATTTTGTCGAAGTAATTGTTTCATTTACCTGATAGGGGTCAGTCAATATCCATCTTCGTTAAATCAGAGATGTAGAATCCTAATATTTATGTGAAAATTGGAAAAGTGAGTTTGTCTATCACGGACTTTCAAAAACAACGTTGTAGTTACAGAGCTGTTAGCAATTTTGAACCAGTCATCACTTCCATCTTGGAGAAAGCGAAAAGTTTTTTGCCGAGATCTTTCAGGGATGCACCGATGTGATAGACATCCTCATCAATAATCAGAAAACGGTCATGAGCTTTGGTGTATTTATGGAGAGTAATACCCGGATACTGCTCGTTGTGCTTCTCTACATCTTGACGAAGTTGTTTCGAGATCTGGCCGTCGTAAATATTAACCGTCACTCCCGGTTTACGTTTGGATAACTGTACAAGGACTGAGTCATCAATGTAGTTGTCGATGAGCACAATCCGTGTTTTGGCCTGACGGATAAGATCTGCCACAAGCGCGTAGGCATCGAAAATCTGCCCGTTGAAGAAGACTCCCTCCTTAGGTTGAAGAGAGGAGCGCACAAAGAAATCAACTTTCTCATCAAGTTGAAGCAGATGGCGGTCATGCTCCGACAATCGTCTGTCAATTCTGTCTTCAAGCTGCATAAGACGCTGATTTATGGAATAGCCCCTCAGCAGATAATCTTTAAGAATCTGAAGTGCCCAGATTCTAAACTGTGTGCCTCGGACGGACTTTACTCGATATCCTACAGATATAATTACGTCAAGATTGTATAATTTAGTACGATATTTCTTTCCATCTTTTGCAGTTAGTAAGGATTCCTTACTAACTGAATTCTCTACTAACTCTCCATCCTTGAAGATATTACGAGTATGAAGCGTGATATTATTTCTTGTGGTTTGAAATAATTCAGCCATTTGTGCCTGTGTAAGCCACACCGATTCATCCTCCACCCTTACATCAAGAGAAAGGGTGTCATCCGGTTGATAAAGTATAATCTCGTTTGCTTGATTCTTATCCATATCGCAAAATTAAATAAAATTTATCAGATTTAGATTAAATATTCTCGTAATTAGGAGGTTACTATTTTCGCTTAGGTAAGTAAACAGATTTTCGGCATGGTAACGGTCTAAAAATAGGCAAGTTTATTTTGCGATAAAAGGACAGAAAAAGCGATTGACAAGTTTATTTATTCGCTTGTCAATCGCTTGTGTTTTAATTATTTAAGGCGCAGATTTCGCCTGATTCCGGCTTAATACTCCTCTTCGTTGAAGAAGAAGTCTTCTTTCTGGGGGTAGTCGGGCCAGATGTCTTCGATGCATTCGTAGGTGTCACCTTCGTCCTCCATTTCCTGAAGGTTTTCGATTACTTCCATCGGTGCGCCGGAGCGCATTGCATAGTCTATAAGTTCCTCCTTGGTTGCGGGCCAAGGTGCATCTTCGAGTTTTGATGCGAGTTCAAGTGTCCAATACATAGTGGTAATGCGTTAGATATATGAATATTAGTATTTATTTCTAAGTCCCATGATTTTTGTGGGCGCAAAGGTAATGATTTTCTATATATATACAATCGAATTGGCAAGGTGATTTGTTAAATCTTCTAAACACCATCATGCAGAGGGTTTTTAATAAATAATTCTTACCTTTGCACTCCGATTTTTTCCCCGCAGGGTCGGGGTGTCGGACAGCAACATTGGATCGCACGGTGTGAGATGTGTTTCTTCGCTGTCAGTCATAGGTTTAGCTGCTGCTCCTTTGTGCTTTAATATTTAAACTCCAGATAATTGTCATGTTTCTACGCAGTCTCCTGTTTTTCACCGCGCTTTCAGGCATGGGTATGATAAATTCGTCAGCAATTACTGAGCCCGGTTCATCGAGCCCACGTATCAAGGAAGGCCCCGACACCCTTGCCATCGGTGAGGTCACTGTGACATCCATCAAGCAGGCGCGTTCATTGTTGCGTCAGCCGGTCTCGGTGACGACGCTGCGACAAGGTGAGATCGAGCGTCTTAACGTGGTCGGTCTGAGGGGCGTTTCGGAGATCGCTCCCAACTTCTTTATGCCTGAATACGGGTCGAGGATGACTGCTTCGGTATATGTGCGCGGTATCGGAGCGCGTATCGATCAGCCTGCCGTCGGACTCAATGTCGATAATATCCCTTATCTCAATAAGGATGCCTATGATTTCGATATGCTTGACATTCAGCGTATCGAGGTGCTTCGCGGGCCTCAATCGACTCTCTACGGCCGTAATACAATAGCGGGTCTTATCAACGTCACTACGCTTTCGCCCCTCCACTATCAGGGTGTGCGTGCGCTCGCCGAGGGGGCTACGGGAAATAATTACCGTCTCGGTCTCTCGGCTTACGGATTGCTCACTCGTGGCCTCGGCATGTCGGTGAGTGCTTATGGTGCTTATCGCGGAGGCTATTTCCGAAATGCCTACAATGGTCAGCGTACCGACCGCGAGAGGGTGGAAGCTCTGCGATGGAAGACATCATGGAGGCCAGCTGACAATCTTCTTGTCGAAAACGTGGCGTCTTACGGCCATGCCCGTCAGAACGGCTATCCATACGCCTATGAGGAGACTGACCTGATAAACTATAATGACACGTGTTTCTACAAGCGCACCACGTTCACCGACGGACTTACCGTCAACTGGTCAACCCCCTATTTCACTTTGGCCTCGATCACCGGCTTCCAGTATGTCGATGACAATCTGACGCTTGATCAGGACTTCCTGCCTGCCAATTATTTCACGCTCACCCAGAAGCAGCATGACCGCAGTGTGACGCAGGATGTCGTCATGCGCGGTTCGGTCGGTAACTACAGCTGGCTTGCCGGAGTGTTCGGATTCTATAAATACAGCAACATATATGCTCCTGTGAATTTCAAGGAGGACGGTATCAATGATCTTATCCTTGACAATGTCAACTCCCTGCTTCCCGCCGGGATGCGTCTCGCATGGGATCAGCCGAACCTCTTCCTCGGCTCTGATTTCACAAATCCAGTGAAGGGCGTGGCCGTCTATCATCAGAGTTCCTACGACTGGCGTAATTTCACTTTTGCGGCCGGCATACGTCTCGACTACGAACACACTGCACTGAAGTATCGCAGTTACAGCGATGCCTCCTGCACGATGTATCGAGGAAACATACCTCTCGGCTCAGTTGATGTAAGTATCGACGAGGCAGACCGTCTGTCGAAACATTTCTCTCAGCTGCTCCCAAAAGTGAGCGTCACTTACAATCTTCCGCATTCCGCGCTCTTCCTGTCCATGTCGAAAGGCTACAAGGCAGGAGGCTATAACACCCAGATGTTTTCCGAATTCCTTCAGCAACGTCTCAAGGACGAGATGATGGGCAAGATGCCCGGTGGCGGTGGCCGGCCGCAGACACAGGCTTCGGCCGGAGAGGGCTACGATGTCAACGGCCTTGTCAACTATCGTCCGGAAGTGTCGTGGAACTACGAATTGGGTGGCCATTTCAGCGTTGACCACGGCCGCGTCTATTCATCCTTCGCACTGTTCCTGATCGATTGCCGTGACCAGCAGTTGACCATGTTCCCCAAGGGTACGACTACCGGACGCGTTATGGCCAATGCAGACCGCACGCGCAGCACCGGTGGCGAGTTTACGTTTGCCTATAATCCCACTCCGCGTTGGGCGTTCAATCTTGCCTACGGCTATACTCACGCCACTTTCCGCCGTTTCAATCTCGGTGAGGAGAGCTTCAAGGGTAAGCACGTGCCCTACGCTCCGTCCAATACCCTCTATCTTGCCGCCACCTATCGCCATCCGGTTGAGTCGCGAATCATCAAGGGGCTCAGCCTCACGGCCGACATGCGCGGTACGGGTGCGATCTACTGGGATGAGGCCAATAACTACAAGCAGCCTTTCTATGCTGAGTTGGGTGCCAATCTGCGCATCGACATACCCTGCGGATCGGTCGATCTTTGGGGTAAGAACCTTACTGACACCCGCTTCTCGACTTTCCGCTACGAATCAATGTCAAACAGCTTCTTCCAGCGCGGTCTTCCGGTCCGTGGCGGTGTCACGCTACGTCTTGATTTCCGTTCGTTATGATGTGTTCGGGCGGATATGGGTGATTTCCAGTCGTATATTTTGTTTTTTTAACCAAATGTAAAGGATTGGAATCATACTAAACAATCGCATGTCCGCGTTAGTATAATCGTTCCGTATATAATCGACTAATATACCGGTAATAGGAAACCTCAAATTCTACGACATTAATATAAGATAACCAATCATATTGACTATGAAGAAATACCTTCTTTCACTCGGCCTCATCATCGCCGCCACTCTCTCCCTGACCTCTTGCCTCGGTTCGAGCACAAGCGATCAGAAATATACCTTTAACTATGGCCCTAACGACTGTTTCAACCGCGTCGTTGACACCCATACCGGTGAGGCATATATCGGACTCAATCCTACCTATAAGTTTGAATTCAATATGTCAACCCAGAAGCTTAATTTCGAGATGTCCAACCTCAAACTGACATCGGGCTATCAGGGTCTCAGCTTCCGTTTCCCGGAAATGAATTTCGGGGTTGACCAGAATGACGGCTTCTTCACCGCTTCCGGCTCAAACATCACGCCTGTCGGTCTGACTTCGGCCTATGTGTTTGATGATTTCAGCCTTCGTGCCTATCCTTTCCGCAATCCCGGTGTCTATGTGATGGATTTTATGATTGAGAATCGTTACAAAGTCACCACCTTCCCTGTCTGTCCTCTCTACCTCGGTTCGATCTATGCCACAAACCAAGAACCCAAGGAGGGTGAGGATGCTCAGTTTGAGATCATCAATGATGCGGATACTTACTATCAGATTCTGATCAATCCCGAAAAGATGACCGCCATGCTTGCTGTTGCGTATGCCAAATATTCCAAGGACATGACTCGCTACAGTTTTGCTGCGCGTGAACTGCCCATCGAGTTAAACGAAACCGGATTCTCCATCACTACTGAGGCCGACAAGAAGTTTGATCTCTATGATCCCTCTACAGTAACTTCTGAAAATGCTAAGCCTATTGAAGGATGCTCTATCAGCAACATCCGTGTGGCCGCTACTCTCCGTACCGGTGCATCAGTGACGTTTGACTGCGATCTTGGCAATTATGGAAAGTATTCGGTTCGTGCCATTCTGCGCTACCTCTTCTATAACGACGACAAAACTGAAAAATAAGTAAAAATATCTTTAATATAAGACTTAATGCCAAATGTGCGCATGAGACTTTCGGGTCTCATGCGCACATTTTTTTGTCGTAGGGTGGGGGAGG
>NZ_JAIDBW010000037.1:0-89984 GCF_029056165.1 Duncaniella sp.
TGGGCGCTGAGGGATTCGAACCCCCGACCCTCTGCTTGTAAGGCAGACGCTCTGAACCAGCTGAGCTAAGCGCCCTTGAAATGAACGGAGGAAAATGACTTCGTCAATTCTTCCAAGGATTGGGTTATTATCTAAAAGCGAGAGAAGTTATGGTTGTGGGCGCTGAGGGATTCGAACCCCCGACCCTCTGCTTGTAAGGCAGACGCTCTGAACCAGCTGAGCTAAGCGCCCTTTCTCGCTTTGAGCACTGCAAAGTTAGGCACGATTTTTGGACTGTGCAAATTTTTCGGCAACTTTTTTCAATAAATCTTGAATTTTTATGCAAAAAGTGTCTGAAGAGTAGAGTGAGCGCAGCAAATTAAGGAAATTTGCGGTAAAAGACGCTGTCGGGTTTCTGCCTATTTGCTTTTCGATTGTGCTGTTTGTATGGCTTCGACAGCATCGGCCTGCTTACGGAGGATCTCTTCTTTATTGAAAACGTATGTAGGGTTGTGAATTTTGCGTGCGCTAAAGTCGATTATGTCATTTGGGTTGATGGGTATTGCCCGGTAGCGTGTCTCGAAATGCAGGTGTGGGCCCGTTGAGTTACCGCTCATTCCTCCAATGGCTATCTGCTCGCCGGCTTCGACAGTCATTGTAGGTGTTACGATGATGGAGTCGAGGTGAGCATAGAGGGTTTGGAGGCCGTTGGGGTGGCTCATTATCATATAATGTCCGTAGCCGCGTTTGTCGTAGCCTGTTTTGGCCACTGTGCCGGGGAAGGCTGCGAGCACGGGAGCACCTTTACGGATTCCGATATCAACACCGCGATGCTCACGTATTCGTTTGCGTTTACGTCCGCGCTGGCGAGGTCCGAAATCGGAGGTGATCGGACCTTTTGCCGGCATTACAAATTCGCTTACATTGATGAATATATCCCCGTCGGGAACTTTTTCCTTGCTGAAAAGGCCGCCGGCTTTGTTTACGCCTATGAATCCGGAGTCGAAAAGACTACTCATGTAGTCGAGGGTCGTTGCAAGCACGTAGGGGGTTGTCTGATTGGCTGTCTCCGATGCCATTGATTCAAGAATCAGATCGAAAGCGGAGGCGGGGATGACAGATGTTGTGTCGGTGGCAGTGACGATGGTGTCGTTACCGAACACTACAATATCAGCGCTCGCAACCGGAGCGGCTGCGAGCGAGATAAAAAGTAGTGAAGCTTTAAGATTCACTTTCACGATAGTCTGTAAGGATTGGAGAGGAGATGAATGATCGATTATTTAGAGAAGGATTGCTTCAGCTCGGTGATCTTGTCAGCAAAGATTATCTTGGCTGATGCGATCACGCCACCGAGGAAAATGAAGCCGAAGAGAACCATCACCTTGGATGGTTTGGACGCTTTGATGGGGACAGTGGCAGGTTCAACAGTAGCATAAACCGGAGTCGTCTCCTGTACTTTCGCCTTGGCCATCTGGAGCTGTTGGGCTGTCTGGTTGAAGAGGCTGAATGCAAGATTAGATTCATTGGTCAGACGGTCGCGGGTCACCTGTGCAGAATAGTAGCTCAGGTTCTGGTTGCGGTCGAGATAATCAGCGAGACGCTGCTGGGCGTCATAATACTCCTTGCGTGCTTCTTCGTTGAGTTGCTCGGCATAAGCGAGATCCTGACGAGCCTTGGACGTACGGTATTCCGTAATGAATGCCTGAAGATGGGCCGCAACTGTATCGGCAACGAGTGCTGACACGAGAGGATTCTGCATGGTGACAGAAATCGTGTTCACACCTGTTTTCTGATCATAAGAGCAGACAATACGTTTTGCAAGAGCGTTCTTTATCTCTTCCTGATCTTTTGTAAGGCGGAAGGGGTTCAGCTCCCCGTCTCCAACACCTTCTTCATCATCATTTCCACGAATGAGCGACATCACTCCGCCAATAGCCTTGAACGGCAGACCGAACAGGTAGCCCCACCAAGTTCCGGAGGTATGATCCTCTATGTAGGTATAGAGGGGATAGGTAGCATCCGTCTTGCTTTCGGTGACCGGTACATCAAAGAGTCCTACAAGGAACGGAGTAGATGAAAGCACATCGGGATAGAGCTGCGGCATCACGGCGTCGCCACCAGCATTGGCTGAACCGAGATTTATACCGGCCATCGAGGCGAGTGAACCGAGCTTACTCGCCCCGCTGGATGAACCGTTGAGTTCCGGAGCGAGTTTGATGGTAGTGGTGTATTCTTTAGGAATGCTGAATGCAACAATCAGGCCTAAGATGGCACCAATGCCACAATATATAAATATGGTACGACGCGATTTCCACAGTTTTGACGCGATTTCGAGAAGATCGATTTCTTCCTCGTCATTATTATTGTTGCGGACGATTACGTCTTGTTCATTACTCATAGCTATGGGTATTGAAAGTGAAAGATTATTTTTTAAACATTGTAGCTACGGCTGCAGTCATCGTTCCTAATGAACCAAGGGTTGATGCAATAGTAAGAGCCTTTGTCCAGTCGAAGCCACCCTTGTCAGGTTTGGACGGAATGATTATCTGACAACCGGGTTCGACAGGTGTATTTTTCTTGGCTTTTGCGACCATACCATTCATATAGACGATAAATGCCTTGCCTTTATTAGCTCGGTCGCCGTAGCCACCTGCAAGCTCGATGTAATGTTTGACTTTCTTACCGGGAGTATAAGTGACTGTGTTCGGAACCATGACATCTCCGGAGATCTTTACGGTACTGATTTCTTCGGGGATAAAGATCTTGTCACCAGCCTTGATTACGATGTCTTCAGGGCCACCGGGATTGGCAAGAGCTTTTTCAAGATCGATACCGACAGAATAGAAGTCTGAAACCTCAAGCTTATTAGTAGAAATCGAGTCATCTTCTGCGGAGTTTCTGGCAAGTCTCAGGGCTTCATCTCGTGCCACCTTCTCGTCATCGGTCAATTCTCTCACAAGATTCGCACCACGTACGTATGCCTCAGGCGTAAGACCGCCGGCTCGTTTGATGATGCTGCTGATGCGTTCGTTACGCTGCTGTATGGCGTAGCCTCCGGTGAACGTCACCTGTCCGTCAATATTTACGAACTGCTGGGCGACGTAGTTCGGGCTATGACGAACTTCTACGATATCGTATGGCTGAAGGATAAAATCATTATCGTCAGAGATAAGCAGGCCATCTTTAAGGGAGAAGCTATAAATGCGTGCAATTTGATTCTCGGATTTAGTGGCCAATGGGTCAATGATACGGCGAGAGACATCGACTTTGGCGTAAGACGCGCCTTCAAGCAGACCCCCGGCAGTCAGGATAAGGTCCTCGATTGATGTATTCTCGGCATAAGGGTATTCGCCGGGTTTGGCTACACTACCACGGATGGTGAAATTGCCACGGTCGAAAATTTCACGTACGCTTGAGACGATGAGGACGTCATTGCGCTTCAGTGTGATGTCGGGAGCTGTTCCGTTGAGGATTGCGCCGAGATCGACGGCTTCTGTTACCAGCGTGAGGTCAGGAGCTTCGCGGAAGAGCATCGCACGTTGGGTGTATGCATCCTCTGAAAGACCGTCCGCACTCTTGATAAGGTCGCGGATTGTAGAGATACCGGAACCGAGTGAGAAGAGACCCGGACGCATAGCAGCACCGCGGAGCTCGACCTGATTGCTGTAGCGGTCAAGGATCGTTCCGACGGTAACGATGTCGCCGTCAGTGAGACGATAAGTATCAAGCTCCCCTTGAGCTACATTGTAGAGTTCTTTCTCACGTCCGGCTTGACGGGCTACGCGTACCATGTCAGTGTAGGCATCACCTGAGAAACCACCGGCAAATTCAATGGCTTTTGCAAGCGATTCGTTGGGTTTCATTTCATAGAACATAGGACGCTTGACGTTACCGGTCACGTTGACAAGCTGGGAATAAGCCGGTACCATGATGACATCGCCTTCCTGAAGACGGATGTTGCCTTTCTGATTGCCGTTGAAAAGGAAGTCATAGATATCGACGTCTGCTATCTTGCGGCCATTGCGGCGCACTTCTACATTACGGAGCGAACCGATTTCATTGATACCTCCTGCATTGTAGAGCGCATGGAATACTGTTGAGAACGGCGACAGACGATATGTACCGGGAGTGGAGACCTCACCCATCACGTTTACCTGAATGGTGCGCATCTGGCCGAGTGTCACGGCGATGTCGGTGGCTTCATTGTCAACACCGGAATATTTCGATGCGAATGCCGAACGGATATGATCGTTGGCTTGGCCGATTGTCATACCGTTAAGATAGATCGGGCCGAGCTGGGCAATCATGATACTTCCTTCAGGACTGATGGTGTTGCGGAGATGATCCTCGCTGACACCCCAGATATCGATAACAACCTCGTCGCCCGGACCAAGACGGTAGTCCTGCGGGGTGGCCACGTTCTCGTTCGGTTCAAATGTGAGGTTGCGGGAATTGAACACATTATGACCATAAATCTTAATGGCTTCATCGGGCGCGCTTGCGTTAGCCTCGGGATTCTGAATGACATCCTCGAAAACGACACTGGTCTCTCCTGTGGTTTTCCTCACGGTCGAACGGCCTTCGGTTGCCGTCACGGGTTGGTCGCCGGTGTCGAGTGTTCCTGCATCATACTGAGATTTCAGACGCTTAACCTGTTCAGGTGTCACGCCTTTGGCTACGAGCTCTCGTCCGATCTGCTGCTCAGTCTTACCAAGGGCCATCTGAGTCTTGACATACCGGATTACTTCATCGTCAGTCATTGCCGCCGATGCAGAAAGCGCGCCGGCAAACATAAGCAACGTAAATAGAAAAGGCTTGATTTTCATAAGGTTTCTTGTGATGTGAGTTACTCCCGCATAAGCTGCATTGTGCATCAGGGGACAAAAATCCCTGCAAAGATAGTAATTTCCAATATTTTATGCAAAATTTTGAAAGCTTAAAAGCCTTGCGGAAATTGGCATGTTTCCATCGTGGCTGTCGGCTCTGACCGGTTTGCGCATGATAAGTGTGAATCCATGTTTGCCAAAAAAGTGTTAAATATACTTTCGGCTGATTAAAATCCCTTGCGCCAATTGTCGGGATTCACGAATAAATTACTACTTTTGTCTGAAAATTTAGAGACGCATGGCTGCCAACCTTCAGGAACGAATCGAAAAAATTCAAGCCAAGGCCACGTTGATAGTCGAGCGTTATGAGCGTCTGCGGCAGATGTTGGCTGAAGCTAACGGCCGCATTGAAGAGCTGAACGCAACTGTCGAAAGCCAAAGGCGTGAGATCGCCGAACGTGACCGTCAGATCGAATACCTGAAAGTAGCCTCTGTGCTGACTCCCGATCACCGCAACGTGGAGGCCACACGCGCCTTGCTCTCTGAATTAGTGCGCGAAATAGACAAGTGCATCAACCAGTTAAGCCTTTGATGACTGAAAAGATTCTTAATATATCAATCCGTATCGCCGATCAGCCCCGTATGCCGCTCCGCATTCCTGCCGGTCAGGAGGAGATAGTCCGAAGGGCCGAAGCCAATATCAACGAACTGTGGCGCAAATGGTCGGCAATGGATGGCTTTAAAGACAAAACCTCGGCTGAAATACTCGCTATGGTAACCTTCAGGTTCGCTCAGCTTTATTTCACGGCGATGGAGACATCAATGAGGGTCGATAAGACTCTCGAAGGACTGGAGAAGAGCCTTGACAAGGTGCTCCTTGAATTCAATCCTGAAGGTGGCAACGTGGCGAGAGAGCCGCGGTGAGCCGTCTGTTCCAGATCTCCGGCTGTGTGATTCACTCAGCTGTCATGCCGATGCTTACCGGAATCTGGGTTTAAGGATACAATACATACTTATAACCGATAATTTCACGCACGCTCAGCATTCTTTGATGGGGCTGCTGTCTGGCTGACCACCGGAAAGGTGGATTGCCGGCGGTGGAACCGGAAGAATCCCGGTCGTGCTTTTTTATATACATTTTATCTAATTCCGTATTTCTTTTTATGGATATATTATTTTATGTTTGTGCTGCGCTCATAGGAGCGGCCATCGGAATAGCGATTCTGGTAGCCGTGCAGCGTGCCACGGCCCGTTCACGAGCCAAGACCATCATTGACGATGCCAACCGCGAGGCCGAAGTGATCATGAAAGACAAGCTGCTCGAAGCCCGCGAGCAAGAACTTAAAATCAAGACCGAAGCTGAAAAGCAGGCCAATCAGCGACTTTCGCGCATACAGAGCGAAGAGGCTAAGATCAAGCAGCGTCAGACTCAGCTCAATCAACAGCAGAGCGAGAATGCACGTGCCCGCAATGAGAATGATCAGGTGCGTCAGAATCTTGAAAATCAGATGGCCGTGGTAGAACAGCGCAAGGAGGAACTCGAACATCTCCGTCGCAACGCACAGGAGGCTCTCGAACATATCTCCGGCCTTTCGAGCGAAGAAGCAAAGGAGAAGCTTATCGAATCCCTCAAGGACGAGGCCAAGACAGCTGCAAGTGCGTATATCAACGACATAATGGACGAGGCTAAGATGACGGCCAACAAAGAGGCCAAGCGTATTGTGGTTCAGTCCATTCAGCGTCTGGCTACAGAAACGGCCATCGAAAATTCGGTAACGGTCTTCCATATCGACAGTGACGAGATCAAAGGTCGCATCATCGGTCGTGAGGGTCGTAACATCCGCGCTCTCGAAGCGGCCACAGGCATCGAGATCATTGTCGATGATACTCCTGAAGCCATCGTCCTTTCAGGTTTCGACCCTGTCCGTCGTGAGATCGCCCGCCTCGCGCTCCATCAACTCGTGGCCGACGGACGTATCCACCCCGCACGCATCGAGGAAGTGGTGGCCAAGGTCCGCAAGCAGATCGAGGAAGAGATTGTCGAGACCGGTAAACGTACGGCCATCGATCTCGGTATCCACGGTCTCCACCCCGATCTCATCCGTATGGTAGGTAAGATGAAGTATCGTTCAAGCTACGGTCAGAACCTTCTCCAGCACTCGCGTGAGACTGCCAATCTCTGTGCCATCATGGCGGCCGAACTTGGTCTCAATCCCAAAAAGGCTCGCCGTGCAGGCCTACTCCACGATATAGGCAAGGTGCCCGATGAGGAACCCGAACTTCCCCACGCACTTCTCGGCATGAAACTTGCCGAAAAATACAAGGAGAAGCCTGAGATCTGCAACGCAATCGGTGCTCACCATGACGAGATCGAGCAGACATCGCTCCTTGCTCCAATTGTTCAGGTGTGTGATGCCATTTCAGGTGCACGTCCCGGCGCACGCCGTGAGATTGTCGAGGCATATATCAAACGCCTCAACGATCTTGAACAGCTTGCCCTTTCATATCCCGGTGTGATCAAGACCTACGCCATTCAGGCAGGTCGTGAGCTCCGCGTCATTGTCGGTGCTGACAAGATCGACGATGTCGAGACCGAGAAGCTGTCAAGCGAGATCGCGCGCCGCATTCAGGACGAGATGACTTATCCCGGACAGGTCAAAATCACCGTTATCCGCGAGACCCGCTCCGTAAGCTTCGCCAAGTAAGAGGGAGGTTCGGAAATGGAAGATAAGGACCGTCGTTGTCCGCGCGGGAAGCTCCACTGTTACAACTGGCTGGAGGACATTCCCGGCGGCATGACTGACTTCGACATAGTCGAGGTCCAGTTCAAGAATACCCGTAAGGGTTTTTACCGTAACTCGATAAATCTTGATCTCGCTCCCGGCGATATGGTGGCTGTCGAGGCTTCTCCGGGTCATGATATCGGCACTGTGACGCTGACGGGTAAACTCGTTGCCCTGCAGATGCGTCGTGCCAATGTGCGTCCTGATGCCGAGATCCGCCGAGTGTTCCGCAAGGCCAAACCTGCTGATATTGATAAATATGAGGAGGCCAAGGCCCGTGAGAACGACACTATGATCCGTGCCCGCAAGATTGCCGAGTCGCTGCATCTCAACATGAAGATCGGCGACGTGGAGTATCAGGGCGATGGTAATAAGGCGATTTTCTATTATATAGCCGACGAGCGTGTGGATTTCCGTCAGCTCATCAAGGTGCTTGCCGACACATTCAAGGTGCGCATAGAGATGAAGCAGATCGGTGCGCGTCAGGAGGCAGGGCGCATCGGTGGCATCGGTTCGTGTGGCCGTCCTCTGTGCTGTGCGAGCTGGATGACCAATTTCGTATCGGTCGGCACGAGTGCTGCCCGATATCAGGACATATCGCTCAATCCTCAGAAGCTTGCCGGGCAGTGTGCCAAGCTGAAATGCTGTCTGAATTTCGAGGTGGATACATACGTTGAGAGTTCGCGTCAGATGCCCGGTCGTGATATCCGTCTTGAGACGCTCGACAATACATATTACCACTTCAAGACCGATATTTTCAAGAAGCTCATAACATATTCGACCGACAAGCAGATTCCTGCCAACCTCGTCACGATTGATGCCGAGAGGGCTTTCGAGATTATCGAGATGAATCGCCGTGGTGAGAAACCGGAGGAGCTGATGCGTGAAGGTGACCACAAGCCCGGTGCTAAGGCTAAGCCTATTGACCTCGCTTCGCAGGATGATCTCACTCGTTTCGATAAGGCTAAAAAGAAGAAGCGGAAAAAGAAGAGCGGTTCTGCAACGGCTACGCAGGAGGGTGGAAATCCCGCCGCTGAGCAGCCACGGCAGAAAGGCGACGGGTCTTCTAAAAACGAACAGCCTAAGCCTTCACAACCTCAGGAGCAGGGTGACCGCAAGCCGCGTCCCAAGAAGCAGCGCAAGCCTCAGGATGGCGGTGCGCAGAAGCGTGAGCAGGGTGGAGGTCCTTCTTCTGACGGACAGACCCGTCAGCAGCCCAAGCAGTCCAATGGCGGCGAACAGCAGCAATCCCAGCCACGTCCCAACCGTATTCCGAAAGCTTTCCGTAACAACGGTGAAAACAATGCTAAGAATTGATGCGATCGCTCATATATAATATATGTATCGTCGTCCTTGTGGCTCTTTCGTTCGGCTCATGTGGCGAGCGTAGTTACAGCCGTTGGGCTAATCTGCCGACGGAAGGATGGGTATATGCCGATACGGTGTTCCTCTTGCCGGTCGATACGTCTCTCTACGACAATGACTCGCTCGTGAACGGTGCTATCAGGATTGCCGTGCGTCATGGCAATTCTTACCGTTATTCCAACCTTTGGCTTGAAATGACCTATCACACCGATGGACGCCGGCTTATGCGCGATACTATAAATCTTCGTCTGGCCGATGTCTATGGTCGTTGGCTCGGAAGCGGCTTCGGGGCCTCGTATCAGCAGGAAGCCACGGTCAGTCCGTCATCCATGATCGATGTCACGCAGCCTGTGAGCCTCCGTCATATCATGCGCGTCGATACCCTCCGCGGCATAGAGCAGGTCGGGATCGAGGTTGTGAGATAGGCTGTACGGCTATAGATTTCACAAGAAAAATATACTCTCGTTTTCATTATCGCACCTTTTCGGGTAGAAAAGGTGCGTATTTTTGTATCGTTTTTTAGATCTTTTTTTGCCGTTCTTTGAATGTTTTTTACGGCGTTAAATTTTTATCATTAAATCTTTATCAAATGAGGATAATCACTGAAATCATTGTTCACTGCACGGCTACCAAGGCCGGACGTAATGTCACCGTATCTGAAATTGATGCATGGCACAAGGCGCGAGGTTTCCGTTGCATAGGTTATCACTATGTGGTCGGCCTCGACGGCAGTGTGTCCGAGAGCCGTCCTGTTTCCGAGATCGGTGCCCACTGTCTCGGCCACAATGCCGGAAGTATCGGTGTTGTGTATGTAGGAGGTCTCTCGGCTGTCGATGGCTCTCCGGCTGATACACGCACGCCGGCTCAGAAAAAAGCCTTGCAGAGCCTCGTTTCCGGCCTCCGTAAGCGTTTTCCCGGTGCTACCGTCCATTCCCATTATGAATTTGCAGCCAAAGCATGTCCGTGCTTTGATGCGGCCTCGGAATACGGTGGGGATTGAATACGAATAGGACGATGCGTAAGATGTGATTGAGTCGGATGCCGGAGACCGTATGTGTAAATAAACGAAAAGTGCGGTCTGTCATCTCGACAGACCGCACTGTTTTCATTTCATTTTTTTTCTTTCCTTACGGTTTAGGCTATATGATTGCCAATGTGATGAATGTTATTTTCTTCACTTATATGTGATTTAGTCGATTTCTTCGTCAGCTTCGTAACCGCCCATCTCGCGGATAGCGTTCTTGAGCATGGTGTACTGCTGGAAGAGGTGGTTGACGGGCACCTCGTTCTTGGTGTAGTCATGCATCGGGCTCTTGAGGAAGAAGCTGAGGAAACGCTGGATTCCGTGACGGCCGGCGCGGGCAGCGAGGTCGCTCAGGAGCACGAGGTCGAGACAGAGGGGAGCAGCGAGGATAGAGTCGCGGCAGAGGAAGTTGATCTTGATCTGCATGGGATAGCCCATCCAGCCGAAGATGTCGATGTTGTCCCAGCCTTCCTTGCTGTCATTGCGCGGGGGGTAGTAGTTGATGCGTACCTTGTGGTAGTAACCCTGATGGCCACCTTCCTCTGCACCGCCGCAGTTGGCGTTGTAGAGATCGGGCTGATCCTCAGGTACGAGGATTGATTCGAGGGTAGAAAGCTTTGAAACCTCCTTGGTGCGGAAGTTGGCGGGTTCGTCGAGCACGAGACCGTCGCGGTTACCGAGGATGTTGGTTGAGAACCATCCGTTGAGACCGAGGCAACGAGTGCCGATAATGGGGGCGAAGCCTGACTTCACGAGGGTCTGACCGGTCTTGAAGTCCTTACCGGCGATAGGCATACCGGTCTGCTCGCTGAGTTCCCACATTGCGGGGATATCGACAGTGGTATTGGGAGCACCCATGATGAAGGGAGCACCTTCCTTGAGGGCAGCGTAAGCGTAGCACATAGAGGGTGCGATGTGCTCCTTGTCGTCAGCCTTCATTGCAGCTTCGAGAGCTTCGAGTGAGCCGTGTACCTTTTCGTCAACGGGAACATATACTTCGGTTGAAGCAGCCCAGAGGACAACTACGCGGTCAACACCGGTTTCTTTCTTGAAGTTACGGATGTCTTCGCGGAGCTGCTCGGCCATTTCCCAACGGGTCTTGTCGGTCATTACGTTGTCGCCGTCGAGACGCTTGGCATAGTTCTTGTCGAAAGCAGCCTTCATGGGAACGATCTTCTCAAGTTCGTCCTTTACAGGCTCGATGTCCTTCTCCTGAAGAACGTCGGCATACATTGCACTCTGATATGCGTTTGCGGGATAAACGTCCCATGCGCCGAACACGATATCGTTCAGGTCGGCCATAGGCACGATGTCCTTATAGTGGAGGTATTTTTTGTCTGCGCCTTTGCCTACGCGGATTTTGTCATATTGAGTCATCGAGCCTACAGGCTTTGCGAGACCTTTACGGGCCATGAGGACACCGGTCATGAAGGTGGAGGTTACTGCTCCAAGTCCTACTACGAGTACGCCAAGCTTACCGTTGGCGGGTTTTACGGTAGATGTTGCCATGATGGTTGCTTACTAATTGATAGTAAATTATTAAGGTTTTATTTTTTTGATTGTTTTTTCTGAATTGATATTCTTTATCTGAAACGCGATAGTGTTGGTTCATTGGCGACGAATCCGTGTTGGTTAATTGGAGGGATGTCCAAGATTGTCAGCCGGAGCATCTATGCTTCCCAAAGCCCTCGGACGTAAACCGATAGACACTCTAAAAAGCTTGCACTGTGAGCAATGAATCCCCGCATTGCATTTCAGCCCTCAAAAGTACTGCTAATTTTTATAATGTGAAATAATTTTTATTTAAAAAATCCCTTAGCTGTGCTAAAATAAGTAAATAATACACCGCTATGACTAAATATAGTGAAATTACGACCAATAGGTCGTGCATAATATTAAAATATGTAAAAGTGGCCTGATCATTACGCTCAGGCCACTTTATTAGTTTTATTATCGGGAATATTTACTCCACTGTCCAAGTTTCGCCGGCGAGGACCATGTCGCGGAGGGAGCTGAAGTTCTTGCGGGCGCGTACTTCGGCCACCTGCTGCTCTACAGCCTGATCGTAGGCGGGCGATTCGACGTCGCGGATCACTCCGATTGCGAGCGGGAGGTCATGGCCGTCCATCATGGCGAGCTGCTGGTGGAGGAAGTTTGACGGTGTGTGTGAGTCATGCACGAGCACATCATCCATCGTGTAGCCGTCCTCACCGACCTTTACAGCCTTCAGGAGGAAGCCGTCCTGAACGAGACCCATTTCCTTGTCCTTACCGAAGAGCATCTTCTCGCCATCGACGAGGTGGATTGTGCGCTCTGCGCGGTGCTCCTTGTCGGTAATGAAGTTATGGATACCGTGGTTGAAGATCACACAGTTCTGGAGTATCTCGACGACAGATGCACCCTTGTGGCGTGCGGCGGCAACGAGAACTTCCTGCGAGATCTGGAGCTCTACGTCGATGCTGCGTGCGAAGAAGTTGCCGCGCGCACCGAATACGAGTTCTGCTGGAATGAAGGGATCTTCTGTTGTTCCGTAAGGTGATGACTTTGAAACGAAACCACGGTCACTTGTCGGTGAATACTGACCCTTGGTCAGACCGTAGATCTTGTTGTTGAAGAGCAGGATGTTGATATCGACATTGCGGCGCACTGCATGGATGAAATGATTACCACCGATCGCGAGGCCGTCACCGTCGCCTGAGATCTGCCATACGGTCATATCGGGACGTGCTACCTTGAAACCTGTCGCTATGGCTGCCGCACGTCCGTGGATGGTGTGGAAGCCGTAGGTGTTCATGTAGTAGGGGAGACGTGAGCTACAGCCGATACCCGAAATCACTGCAGTCTTGTGGGGAGGCACGCCGATGATCGACATCGCCTTGTGGAGAGTGTTGAGGATTGCGTGGTCGCCGCAGCCGGGACACCAGCGGACGGGTTGGTTGCTCTTATAGTTGGCGGGGGTATATTGAGTCTGTTCCATGATTATTTTTCCTCCATGATTTTGGTTACACCTTTCACTACTTCGCTCACAAGGAAGGGCTGACCCTGAATCTTGTTGATGCGCTTGATGTTGAGCGCGGGGAATTTGGCCTGAAGATAGTCGGCGAACATGCCTGTGTTAAGTTCGGCCACGATCACCGTCTTATAACCGCTGAGCACTTCTTCGGTATTGGCGGGAAGCGGGTTTATGTAGTTGAAGTGGGCGAATGCCACCGGCTTGCCATCGGCACAGAGTTCGCCGGCGGCTGTGCGGAGGTGTCCGTAAGTACCGCCCCAGCCTACGAGGATGGTGTCGGCATCCTTCGGATCGAGCACTTCGAGCGCAGGGATGTCGTTGGCGATACGGGCGATTTTCTCGCGGCGTGCCATCACCATCTTCTCATGGTTGATGGGATCGGTGGAGATTGCACCGGTATTGAAGTCCTTTTCGAGACCACCTACGCGGTGCATCGCGCCTTCAGTGCCGGGGATGGCCCAGTAGCGCACATTGTTCTCGTCCTTACGGGTGTAAGGCTGCCAAGCCTCGTCGAGTTTGTCGGGGGTGAGCAGCGGAGGATGTATTTCGGGAAGTTCCGAGGCTTCGGGTATGCGCCATGCGCTCGAACCGTTACCGATGAAGGCGTCGGTGAGGAGGATGACGGGAGTCATGTGCTCGACGGCGATACGTGCGGCCTCGAATGCCATTGTGAAACAGTCGGTGGGAGTCGAAGCAGCTACGACAGCGAGGGGCGACTCGCCGTTGCGGCCATAGAGAGCCTGCATGAGGTCAGTCTGCTCGGTCTTGGTGGGGAGACCGGTAGAGGGACCGCCGCGCTGCACATCGACCACGACGAGGGGAAGCTCGGCGATGACGGCCAGACCGATGCCCTCGCTCTTGAGTGCGAGACCGGGTCCTGAAGTGGAGGTGACGGCGAGATGACCGGCGAACGACGCGCCGATTGCTGAGCATACGCCTGCGATCTCATCCTCCATCTGCACGGCTTTCACGCCGAGATCCTTGCGCTTGGCAAGTTCGTGGAGGATATCGGTTGCGGGAGTGATGGGGTAGCTTCCGAGGAAGAGGGGACGGCCGGATTTCTCCGATGCGGCGATGAGACCCCAAGCGGTAGCGGTGTTGCCGTTGATGTCGGTATAGACACCGGGAACGGCTTCCTCCGTCTCGATGCGGTAGGTCGAGACGCTGGCGTGTATGTTGTGGCCATAATTGTAGCCGGCCTCGATAACTTTGGCGTTGGCTTCATAGATGGCGGGTTTCTTGGCGAATTTGCCTTTAAGCATTCGGAGCGCGCCTTCGAGGGGACGGTCGAAGAGCCAGCAGACGAGGCCGAGGGCGAAGATGTTGCGGCATTTGAGCACGCTCTTGTTGTCAAGGCCGGAGTCAGCGAGTGCATCCTTGGTCATCGAGGTAACGGGTACTTCAACAACCTGAGCCTTGATGTCGAGTTCCTTGAAGGGATCGAGGGTCTCGAAGAGGGCCTTTTTGAGATCGGCTTCTTTGAAAGAGTCGATATCGACGATCACTACGCCGCCGGGCTTGAGGAACTTGATGTTCTGCTTGAGTGCGGCGGGATTCATGGCGATGAGCACGTCGCAGAGGTCACCGGGAGTGTGGACATCTACGCCGACGCTTACTTGGAAACCTGACACGCCGCTGAGCGAGCCCTGCGGGGCACGGACTTCGGCCGGATAGTCAGGGAAAGTTGACACTTTGTTTCCTAACCCTGCTGAGACATTAGTGAAGATGTTGCCTGCAAGCTGCATACCGTCGCCGGAGTCGCCGGAGAAGCGGACCACAACTTTGTCGAGGGTCTTGACATTGGTCTTGTCTAACATAATGTGTAAAGGTTAATGTTTTGTATTAATGTTGTTCATGGTGAAAATCACTTCATGCAGTCATTTCTGTATATCGGGAGAGCCGAAGCGCAGCGGAGAGCCGTGAGGCTGTGCGAATGTGCCGCGCTCATAGGCGGGAGATCCGTTGACGATGGTCATCCTGACGCGCGGACCGAGGGTCATGCCGTCGAGAGGAGTCCATCCGCAGCGGCCGGCCACTTCTGCGTCCGTGACCTTTGCGCCGGGTGTGGTATCCGGTTCGAGAAGGACGAGGTCGGCATAGTAACCCTCGCGGATGAAACCTCGGCGGTCGAGGCCGAGCAGGCGTGCCGGATTGTGGGCCATGAGTTCGGCTATGCGTTCAGGGCCGATGGCGGAGAGTTCGGTTTCGGTGTCGGCCAGTTCGAGCATGGCCCGTAGCGAGAACTGCACCATCGGCATTCCGGATGCGGCTGTCAGCGCGTCGCCCTCTTTCTGCGAGAGCAGGTGTGGAGCATGGTCGGTGGCTATGGTGTCGATACACCCTCCGGGGAGCAGTTCGCGCAGGAGTGCTATGCGGTCCGACGCTTCCTTGATGGCGGGATTGCACTTGATGCGCGCTCCGAGACGCAGGAAGTCGTTGCGGTCAAAGAGGAGATACTGCGGACATGTCTCGGCCGTCACTTTCACGCCTTCTGCCTTGGCTTCGCGGATGAGTTGAAGCTCGTCGGCGGTCGAGATGTGGCAGATGTGGAGGCTTGCGCCGCTCTTGCGTGCGAGGTCTATGGCGCGTCGGGTGGCCTCGACACATGCTTCGCGGGGACGGACGTCAGGGTGACGCTCCACCGGGATGGTGCCGCCGCATTCGTCGAGGAGGCGTTCGCGCGAGGCGCGGATGATGGCCTCGTCCTCGGCGTGGACCGCAATGACGGCGGGACTCTCGCGGAAGATGAGGCGGAGTGTCTCAGGATCATCGACGAGCATGTTGCCGGTGGATGATCCGAGGAAAAGTTTTATGCCTGCCACGCGTGTGTAGTCCGTGGCGAGGAGTTCGGGGAGATTATCGTTGGTCGCGCCGATGAAGAAGCCGAAGTTCGCGGCCGAGACTTCCGACGCGCGTTTGATCTTGTCGGTCACGGCTTCGCGGGTGATTGTCGCGGGGCGGGTGTTGGGCATGTCGATATACGACGTGACTCCGCCGGTTACAGCTGCACGGCTTTCAGTCTCCATGTCGCCTTTCTCCGTCAGTCCGGGATCGCGGAAGTGGACATGAGTGTCGATTACTCCGGGCATCAGCAGCGCGCCCTCGCAGTCGATCACCCTGTCTGCACCTGATTTGAGCGAGTCGATCAGACGGGTGGTCTCGTCGGCCGGCAAGTCCGAGTGGTCAACGATACGGCTGATCATTTCACCGTCGATGACAAGGCTGCCGGTAAATATCCGGCCTTCATTGACGATGCGGGCGTTATGGAGCAGAGTGTTCATTTGGTTAACTGTGGGTGACGCATTGAAATGCGTCCGGTTTTTTAGGATTGGTTATTGTTTGCTCGCGTTTTAATGCGTCCGGCTCGCGGTTTTCATCCGTCTTTTCAATACCGACGGCTGATGCGGACTCATTGAAATGCGTCCCTACCGGTATTTGTGGAAAAGGCTTGACCATTTGAGGCGGAGCACTCCGAAGAAGCCTTCGCTGAAGATTCCGGAGCTCATTTTGGATGTGCCGAGCACACGGTTGACAAAGATGATCGGGACTTCGACGATCTTGAATCCGTATTTGTAGGCAAGGAATTTCATCTCGATCTGGAAGGCATAGCCCTTGAACCGTATGGAGTCAAGCGGGAGCTTGCGCAGCACTTCGCTACGGTAGCACACGAATCCGGCTGTCGAGTCGTTGATGGGCATTCCCGTGACGATGCGGACGTAGCGCGACGCGTAAAACGACATGAGCACACGTCCCATCGGCCAGTTGACCACGTTGACTCCCGTCACGTAGCGAGAGCCGATGGCCACGTCCGCGCCTTGGTTGGCGCAGGCGTCGTAGAGTTTCAGGAGGTCGTTGGGATTGTGGGAGAAATCGGCGTCCATCTCACACACGTAGCTGTAGCCGTGTTCGAGAGCCCATTTGAAACCGGCTATGTAGGCAGTTCCGAGGCCGAGTTTCCCGGCGCGTTGCAGCAGGTGGAGATGTCCGGGGTGATCTTTCTGTAAATCCTTGACTATATCGGCTGTGCCGTCAGGCGAATTGTCATCGATTATCAGTACGTCAAATTTTCGGGGCAGCGCAAAGACTGCCTCGATGATTGCGGCGACATTTTCCTTCTCATTATAGGTAGGAATAATGACCACGCTGTCAACGGTTGTGGTAACGGACTGCATTTGTCAGGCCAGTTTGGTTTTATTACCTGTTAGAATGATTATCGTGCAAAATTAATCAATAAACTTTGTCCGTGACAAATTATTGGATAAAAATCTGTAATCCCATCACAAACTTCTCTATTGCTTTCATGAATCCACGCCGGAAGTGCTATGTGTAGTGACCTTTGAGCGCGACGACTGTGACGATTACCTTGTCATCCTCGATCGCGTAAATCATCCGGTCGCCTTTGTTTATTTCCCTACTCCACAACCCGGATAGGTTGCCTTTGAGTTGTTCAACGTGTCCCGTTCCAGTAGTGGGATGCTGTCGCAGTTCCTCGAATAAATCGGCAATCTTTTTCAGCGTTTTCTTTTGCCCGGACTTGTGCCACTCTTTTAAGTGCTTTTCGGCTTCGGGCATTAGAATTAATTCGTAAATCATACGCCTAAAAGTTCCCTTATTTCATCCATTGTGTAGGCTCTACCTTTTCCGGCTTTCATTTCGGCGACTCCTCGTTGCACCGATGCCATGTTTTCGGGGTCGTTAAACCAAGGATCGCCGGAGGGAGAGGGGTTTTCATCTACTGCCACCGCTACCGAATTGGCTTTTGTGATGAGGATTGTTTCAATGAAATTCTTTAAGCTCTTACCCTGTGCCACTGCCATGATTGAGAGCTTTTGCAATGTATCGACAGGTAGGTCGATGTTTTTGCGCTTGATGTTCAATGCTGTTGCCATAATTTTAAGTTTTACGATACAAAGATATATAATATATATAATATATACAATATATAGGTGGTTCGGGTTTAAAGTTTAGATAATAGATTTGGTGGATGCGATGGTTGTAGGGGGAGGTGGATGGTTTGTGGGGACGCATTTCAATGCGCCCGCGTTATGTGTGGCAAACGGCGGGGGATAAAAAAAATCATGGGCCACTGCTCACGCAGGGACCCATGATGGTCATTATTACGTCATGTAAATATTAGGGTGCGATTTTAATATTTGAGGTCAAATATCAGAGTGCAACTCAATATTTGCAAAAGATATAATGAGCGATGTTTAGATGTTGTTAACGCTGGATATATTTCTTGCCGTTCTTGATGACGATACCCTTGTAGCTTTCGTCAACTTTCTGACCAAGAACGTTGTAGATGACATTAGAGTTAGACTGCTGATCAACGATGATGTCAGTGATTGCGCTTGAATCGCCACCTTCCTCACCGGTGTAGCCGTAGTTGGGTGAAGTGTAACTGTTGAAGCCCATACCATACATGAGAGTATTAGAGCCAGTTCCATCAACGAAGATCCAGTATTTGTGCTCTGCGGTAAGACCTACGACAGCTTTGCTTACAAGATCAGCGACACCGGTCTGAACAGTGCTTGCGAGAACGTATGCGCCGACGCCGTCACCAATGGTCGTATCCCATACGTACAGGGTAGCTTTGTTCTTACCACGGTTGAAGTACATAGTCAGTTCGCCACCAACCTTTGCATCAACAGTGAAGATAGCGTAGGGCTGCTTGATACCGTTGGAAAGAGCCTGAAGTGAATATACACTTTCGAAATAGCCTGATGAAGCAGCAGAACCCATATAGAAGCCACTGTTAAAAGCAGTGGTGTTGAGGCTTGAAAGGGCAACGTTAGCACCGGGTTTGTCAGTGCTGCCATTGTCAACGACTACTTTGATCTCATCGTTGTCAACCAATGCGGTTTCATTAGGAATTACATAGCCGTACTGATAGTCACCCCAAAGAGCTTCATAGCCTTTCTCCTTAGCTTCGTCAACAGTGGGAGGAAGGACTGAGGTCGAGAATTTAGAAGTATCGAATCCCTTAGCAGAGTAGCTTTCAGATGTGTAAGGTGTGTAAACCATCTCATACATGAGAGTGTTAGAGCCTGTTCCATCAACGAAGATCCAATAGTTGTGCTCTGCAGTAAGACCTACGGTGGCTTCGCTTACGAGATCGGCAACGCCGGTCTGAACAGTGCTTGCGAGAACGTATGTACCGACGCCGTCACCAACGGTAATATCCCATACATACATTGTGGCTTTGTTCTTACCACGGTTGAAGTACATGGTCAGTTCGCCACCAACCTTTGCATTAACATTAAAGATGGCGTAGGGCTGCTTGATACCGTTGGAAAGAGCCTGAAGTGAATATACGCTTTCGAAATAGCCTGCCGATGCAGCAGAACCCATATAGAAACCACTTCCAAAGAGTGTGGTATTGAGGCTTGAAAGGGCAACGTTAGCACCGGGTTTGTCAGTGCTGCCATTGTCAACTACAACTTTGATGTTGTCATCGTCAACCAAAGTAGTTCCGTTGGGCATCACATAGCCGTACTGGTAGTCACCCCAAAGACCTTCATAGCCTGCTGCCTTAGCTGCATCCACAGTGGGAGGAGCGATAACTGTCTGGGCGGATGCAGCCATGACCATAGCAGAAGCAGCCGCGAGGAGTAAAACTTTCTTCATCGAATTTTTGTTTGAGAGATTGATAAATTATTGAATATAAGCTCCCGGCCTTGCGGCCGGGGGCTTTTTAGATTTTGCGGTTTGCTTACGGTTAGAAACCCTTGCCGGGTGTGGTACCGTAGCCATTGTCTCCGTACTGGTTCTTGTTGTCGATCTGGTTGAGGAAGTCAGCCGAAATCGGGCGGACATAATGCTTGTCGGGGTTAAAGAAAGCTGCAGCTCGCTTGTTGTACAGTTTGAGACGGGTCTCAAATGCGTGGTGACGCTTGAGTAGTGCCCAGCGGTTGAGCTCACCTGCCATTTCACGAGCGTATTCATCAAGGATGACATCTTCGGTTACAGTGCCAAGAGAGGGAACGTTTACACCGGGACGTGCAGCACGTGAGCGGAGGGGTTCAAGATACTTAGCTGCTGAAGCCGCATCGCCAAGTTGCTGACAAGCCTCGGCTGCGATCAGGTAAATCTCAGCTGTACGCATGATCATGACTTCGCCGTTCTTTGTGTTGAGCGCGCTACCCCATGAGCCATTATAGCACCAGTTGAACTTTATCAGCGAGGGATAGAGCTGGTAAGAGTTAGTGCCGTCAAACTCTTCGGTCTTATACTCGGTTGAGTACTCGCTGCTACCGAATAGATCGTCGATATTGATGGTGAAATAGGGGCTTTCGGCTTTCTGTTCGGCTGTGCGCGGTTCTTTGGACATAACGATTGCAAAACGACTATCGTCAAGATCCACAGGATAATCAATCACATAGACGTTCTTGACCTGCATGAGCTTAGTAGCGTCACCAGAAGTCTCGCCTTTGGGCCATACACCTGTCGGAACGTACTGATTCCATGCTCCACCCTCGATTACTGTCATATCTACATAGGGATAGATCTTCTTACCTGTAAACTTCGTATCGAGGCCATATTTCTTGATCAGCGGAGGAGTGAGGGTTACACATGTGTTGCTGCCGCTGTACGGGCCAATCCAGTTGGGTTCAAGCATTGAGAACATACCGAAAGCAGTCATGAAAGTGTTCTCCCAACGGCGGTCCCATGAAGGATCGAATACGTTGATAGAGTACTGTGAAGGAGCGAAAGTAGCGTTATTAGTACGACCAAGATAGTAGTTTGTCTTGTCGCTCCTTGTGTAGAGGTCAGTGAGTTTGTTGGGGTTACAAACGGTATATGTGAAGAGGTTGTTCTTCGTATAGTTTCCATTTGCAAAGTCGGAGATTGTGGTGTTTGCACCTGATGCAATAAAGAGAGCTTCCTTATTGTTGCGGTTGTTCTCCTGAGCCCAAAGGTCATCAATATTGTCGTAGAGATACATGTTGTAGGCTGAGGAGTTAGTGATCATGTCCTCTGCTACCTCACGTGCACGTTGCCAGTATGATTTACCATCCTCTGTAAGACCTTCGCCTGCGCCCTGAGCGTAGGCACGAGCCAGAATACCGAGAGCTGTTTTCTTGGTCACGCGGGCATAGTTGCCATCTACAGGTGTGTTGTCAAGGGCAGCGGCTGCTTCCTTGAGGTCCGTTACAATGGCTGTGTAGAATTCTTCGATGGTGTTACGAGTAGGAGCAGTGTTGATATTACCCACTTCCTCGGTTGTCAGGGTTACAGGTCCGTAATATGTGACGAGCAGCAGGTTATAGAATGCACGGAGAGTCTTGGCCTCTGCGACGATTTTTGACTTTTCTTCTTCTGTGCCACCCTGCACATTATCAGCGTGGGATACAACAGAATTGCAGGATGCTATTGCTGAGTATGCCTGTTTGAAGAGCTTGTTGGAGGCATTGGTGTTAGTAGTAAGTCCGTCGTAATAGATCAATTGTTTTGCGTAGTCGCGCTGGCCAGAAGGACATAGCCACATATCAGTACCTCCTTCTGCCACACTCAGGAAGTCATAGACACTATAGAGCTGGGTTGCGAGCGGGGAGTAGCAGTAAGTGGTCAGGCCTTTCCATGTGTCGAATGAAGTGATAACCTGATTACCGGCCGACGGGTTATACTCGTCAAGATCACATGAGGTCAATCCGAGGGAAGAGCCCACAAGTGCAGCCAATGTATATTTAAGAAAGTTTTTCATTGTTGTTGTTTTTTAGAATGTAAGATTAACTCCGAAAACAAACTGTTTGGTAAGAGGGTAATTGAGATTACCGTTCATTTCGGGATCGTAGTCCTTGAGAAGATCGCTCTTGGCAACTACAAGCGGATTAGTAAGTGTGGTATAAACACGGAGCTTACTGATGCCGGCACGCTTCATCAAGTTATCAGGAAGGGTATAGCCGAGAGTAATGTTCTTGATCTTGAAATATGAACCATCAACAAATGACAGTGCATAGTAACCTGTATAGCTCGTAAGTTCGCGGCTGTTGTTGAGTGCGGGGAAATAGTGGTTCTGATCACCAGTTGCCTCGGTCCAGTAGTCGAAGTAGGTGGGGAAGTTAGATCCGGCAGTCGGGTCGTATGCACCGAGCATTCCGTAGCTGAACATCTGACCAAAACGCCAGAACATATAGACTGAGAGATCGAAGTTCTTGTAAGTAAAGGTGTTCTTCAAGCCCATAGTCCAGTCAGGTGAGTTGTGACCGAGAACTTGATAGTCGTTTCCGCTGACGGTGTATCTGTTATCAGCGTCGTAGTGGATGAGCTGACGCTCGATCTCACCGTTAGCACCTTCGACATCCTCCCATCGGGAGTATTTACCTGCTCCGTCATGGATCATATTAGGCACATAGACCTTGAGATCACCGGGTTTGCAGCCGAATACGGCAGCATCTTCAGCTTCGGAGGTCTTCCAAGTGCCGAGGAGCTTGTAGTGATAGTAAGAGTTGACGGGGTGGCCTTTGTAATAAACGTTACCACCGTCACCGTTGGTGATATACTCCTGATCGTCAGTCATGAGTCGGGTGATTTTCTCCTTATTGGCAGTGAATGTGCCGTTGATAGTCCAAGTGAAGTCACCGGGATGACGTTCGATGAAGGGACGTGCGGTCAGAGTAAGTTCGACACCGTTGTTGAGGGTCTCACAAACATTAACGTTGGTCTTGTACTGATTTGATGCATCGTAAGCACCGTTTGTTACAGGTACGAGACGGCTATAGATCACACCGTCAGTCTTGGTGCGGTAATAGTCTGCGGTAAGCTCGATACGGTCATTAAGCACACTTGCGTCAAGACCGATATTCCAGCTCTTTGACTTTTCCCAAGTGAGCGAGAGGTTTGCGATGTTCTGGGTAAACTGGCTCGTGTTGGAGAGACCGCCACCGAGGATGGTCATACCCGGAACAAAAGATGAGAAGCTTGAATAAGGAGCGATGGAGGCAGTACCGGTGACACCGTAGCCGACACGCAGCTTGAGATTGTCGAGCCAGCTGTCTCGAAGTTTGCTCATGAAGCCCTCATCTGAGATGCGCCATCCGAGCGAGAAAGCAGGGAAGGTGTCCCAGCGGTTTCCGTCAGCGAGACGAGAAGAGCCGTCTTGGCGAACAGATACGCTTGCAAGATATTTACCGGCGTAGGAATAGTTGATACGGCCGACGAAACCGAGACCCTTCGACATGATATAGTCTGTCTGAGCGTAGGTGTTGGAGATATTTGCCTTACCCTCCGAGAGGTTATGCCAAAGATAGGTGTTTGACGAAAGGTTGGTGCCATGACCATAAACCTGAGACTGGCGGTTATGATTCCAAGATGTCACACCTGTGAGGGTGAAGTTATGGTCACGGTTGACGGTGAAATTATAGGTAAGGATGTTTTCCCACTTATAATTGGTGTAGTTGTTCTGGTCAACGTAAGCGTAAACATTGGCGTTTGTGCCCTGAGATGTGATACTGCTGGAGTTGTAGTAGAGATAAGAACCTTCACCTTGGAAGTAGTTATGAGTGTTGTAAATGAGCGATGCGTTGATACGGCTCTCCCAAGTAAGGCCCTTGAGCGGGGTTACACGAATATAAGGATTGAAGTAGATGCGTGTAACCTGATAGTTGTTGCGGTAGTTGCTGTGGTTGTTGAGCAGGAGGCTCGGAGTGTCGCTACCGGCTACAGGTGAGAGATTTACATTGCCGTTTTCATCGTAGAGCGAACCGATAGGACTCTGTTTGAGTACACCTTCGAGTTTGGCATACGCAGAGTTACGGTAGGTGTAGCTGCCCTGAAGGTTGACACCTACATCAAGCCAGTTACGCACCTTGTGATCGATACGGATATTGGTCGAGTAGATCTTGTTGTTGTCGTTGTCATATTGACCCTGCTCGTCAGAGAAGTTGAATGATAAGTATGCCTTGGTCTTCTCTGTTCCGCCACTGACTGACAACGAGTAGTTCTGTGTAATACCGGTTTTCAGCAATTCGTCAGCCCAGTCAATGGAGTTTGCACCGAGCCAAGAATCTACAGTGAGATTCGGATTGAGATCAAGCGCGCTTTGGTATGCGGAAGATGCACTGCCAAGAACGTTCATTGCATCGGTTGATCCACCACCTGCGGCAATTGCCTGTTCGCGTAGCTTGTAAAAATTACGTGAATTGTAAACCTTAGGCACTGTTGACCATCCATTTACACCAAGATAAGCATTGAAGTTAACCACTGTCTTTCCTTCTTTGCCGCTCTTTGTGGTTACGATAATGATACCATTAGCACCGGATGAACCGTAGATTGCAGTTGATGATGCATCCTTGAGCACCTCGATGCTCTCGATGTCATTGGGGTTGATGGTATTGATGTCACCGGGCATACCATCGATGATATATGTGGGATCGCCGGATGCTGTAAGTGAGCGTGTACCGCGCAGCTGTACTGTCGGAGTAGCACCTGCCTGACCTGATGAACGGGTGATATCAAGACCGGCTACTTTACCCTGAAGGGCGTCCATCGCGTTTGCGGTGGGTGAGAGGGTGATGTCATCGCCTTTAACCGAAGCGACAGCACCGGTAAGGTCACGTTTCTTAATAGTACCGTAACCGATTGTCACTACTTCGTCAAGGACGTTGGAGTCTGGCTCCATTGTGATTTCAATGTTACGGCGGTCACCAACACTTACGCTCTGAGGTTTGTAGCCAATGTAAGAGAAGTGGAGGACTGCTCCGGGACGGACGTTAAGTGTGAAGTTTCCGTCAATGTCAGTTGCGACACCAACCTTTGTGCCTTCTTCCTGAACGGATACGCCGATCATGGGATCGCCGTTTTCGTCAAGGACTGTACCGCTAACGCGATGAGAAGCTGCAACTTGTTGTGCGTCAGACGGTTGACCCCCCCTACTGTCGGCGGCCTGAGCTGTCAGGGATGCGCCTCCCATAAGGCATAGAGCAAGCACTGCACAAGCCATTTTCCTATCAACGAGGCCATTGAAGCCCGAAGAAGGGGTCTTGGGATACTTTTTCATGATGCTGTTTTTTGGTTAAAATTGAGAGTGATAAATTAAGACCACAATGAAGTCCGCTAAAGTTCCTATTTTTGAAAGGAAATTTAAGGTAAATTTGGTAAATTATGGCAAATGTATATAAAATTTTTAGATTGAGATAATGTTTTTGAAAAAAATATGAAAAAATAATCCGAAAATGGACAGTTTGTGGCTTTTTTGGAGCAATAATGCGTGTTTTTCGGTGTTTTGGTGTCCGATTCCGGATGTCCGATATTGTACGGAGACGGGGAGGGGTTAGTGTAGGGGGGCTTTTAAGTATAGAGTTTTTTAAGTATAGAGGAGAAAGTATAGAGTATAGATAAATGATTTTTCGTTTTTCGTATTGTAAGAGCGCGTTCAATGCGCCTACGTCAGGCAGTGCGTCCGCATCGGGCAATGTGCCTGTGTCAATCAATATGAGGGTGGATGTGTGGGGTAGGAAGGGTGATGGTGAAGCGTGTGTTGGTGTCGGTGGAGGTTGTTAGGGTGAGGGTCCCGCCGTTGGCTATTATGAGGCGGCGGCTGATGCTGAGTCCGATGCCAGAGCCAGTAGTTTTTGTAGTGAAGTAGGGGGTGAATATGTGTGAAGCGATGTCGGAAGGGATCGGGTCACCGTCGTTCTCAATGATGATTATTGTCCGTCCGGGTGTGGCGGTTAGGCGCAGTGTGATGTTGTGCGCGTGGGCTTCGATGGCGTTTTTGATGATGTTGAGGAGTACTTGGCGGAGTTGGTCGCGGTCGGTGGTCAGTGTTGGTTCTACGGGTAGGTCTGCGGTCGAGGTGGCTGTCGGAATGGTTGGTTCTGGCGAATGTGTGGATGAGGTTGGACCGGATATGTGGAGCTTGATAGAGGGTGCGGGCGCAGAGGTGGAGGATTCGGCGTCGGGTTGAGAGGCGAGGGCTATGGTCTGACGGAGGAAGGCGAGGAGGGGAAAGGTGGTGGGTTCAGGGGTAGGTATATGGGTCAGGGCGCGGTAGCGGGTGACGAAATCGCTGAGACCGCGGGTGGATTCGCATATAGCTTGGAGTCCATCGATGAGATTCTGATTTAGTGGTTCGGGGGTGGTTTGTTCGGGGGCGTAGCGTGTGAGGAGGGTGTCGGCGATGGAGACTACGGGGGCTATACCGTTCATGATCTCGTGGGTGAGTATGCGGCTCATTTCCATCCATGTGTTGACGTTGGCAGCTTCCAGCTGTGAGGATATGTCGTCGATGGTGATTATAATCAGCGAGGAGGGTGATAGTATGGAGTGGTTTTTTTGTATAGATGGGGAAGTGGAGAGTATAGAGGCAGGGGTGGAGGGTTCGGGTTGATGTTTGTCGGGTGATGAGGTGAAGGCTGTGGTTTTTACGGCAAGGTTGCGGACTGTAGCGTCAATTCCGGGTCGCAGTGGTGTGAGGAGGTCGGTGAGTTCGGGCCATGAGTCCGCGAGTGCATTGAGGTGGGTAATCACGCTACGGTCGAGGAGGCGCAGGGCCGAGGGGGTAGCGCGGAGAATATGGCCGGTGGGTTGGGCTATGATGACACCTGTGGAGATGTCGCGGAGGACCGTTTCATGAAATTTTTCGGCACATATTATCTGTGACCGGAGGTCGGAGAGGTTTTGGGTAATGCGGTTGAGGATGGGATTGATTTCGGGATCGGCACTGACGGGAAAACGGATGGAGGTGTCGGCATGGTCAAAGGCTTCGAGGATGAGGTTGAGCCGCCGGCGCAGACGTGTGTGGTGGAGATACAGTCGATAGCCTCCCCAGATGATGAGGAGAATCAGGAGGATGGCTGAGACTATGATGAGGCGGTGGAGCAAGGGGGGGAGTTTAGGGTTTAAAGGGGTTTAGAGGGGTTTAGAGGGGTTTAGGGTTTAGTGGGGTTTATAGGGGTTTAGATAATACCTTGTGGGATTGATTCCCCGATAGGTTGTAGGGACGCGGCGTGCCGCGTATGCCGAACCGGAGGGGGACTGAAACTGATACGGTCGTGGGAAATGATAATGCATTATGAATTACATTATCCATTAATTCAAATTGTGGCGTTTGATTTTGTTGTAGAGGGTCTGGCGGGTGATGCCGAGTTGGGTAGCGGCGGCGGAGAGGTTGCCGCCATTGTCAGCAATGGCCTCAGCGATCATGCGGCGTTCCATATCTTCGAGGGTCGGTTTGTGAGGAGCGGATGGAGGATCGGCTTTTCCGGTGAGAGATAGCCGGGAGTCTGAGGATGATCGGGAGTCGGAGTTTGATCGGGAGTCGGATGTGGGGACGGTATTGACAGCGTGGAGTAGAGTCTGGAGAAGTCGGGCATTGTCCCACGGTTTGCTGACGAAATCGATAGCACCCTCTTTCAGCCCCTGTACGGCAAGAGGCACGTCGGCGTAGGCCGTAAAGAGAACCACCGGGATGTCGGGTGACAGCCGTCGGATCTCGCTCAGCCAGTAGAGTCCCTCGTTGCCGTTGGTGACGGATGAGGCAAAGTTCATGTCGAGGAGCACACACGCCGGTTGCTCTTCGCGCAGGAGGGCAGGGATGCGCGAAGGGGATGTGGTGGTGACGACGCGGTCAAATTTAATCTCGGCAAGGAGTTTGACAGCGGCGAGAACTGAGCGGTTGTCGTCAACAACGAGGAGGGTCATTGGGGGAGGTTTAGTTTAGAGTTTAAAGTTTAGAGTTTAAGGGGTTTAAAGTTTAAAGGGTTTACTTTAGGGGTTTAAGGGTTTAGATAATACCTTATGATGATTGATCACCCAATCAGTTGTAGGGACGTGGCGTGCCGCGTATGCCATACCGGAGGGGGAATGAAACTGGTGCGGTCGCGGGAAATGACAATGCATTATGAATTATGCATTCTTCCAACTGCAAATTTATTGATTTTTCTGTACTTCACCAATGATTGTGCCGTCGAAGAGATTAATGATGCGAGAAGCGTAAGCCGCATCGCGGTCGGAATGGGTAACCATGACGATAGTCGTACCCTCGCGGTTGAGCTCGGCGAGGAGTTCCATGATCTCGCGGCCGTTGTGAGAGTCAAGGTTGCCGGTAGGCTCGTCGGCGAGGATGATGGAGGGTCGGGTGACGAGCGCGCGGGCTATGGCGACGCGCTGCTGCTGTCCGCCGGAGAGTTGCTGGGGAAGGTGGCGCGAACGGTGGCTCATATTGACCTTGGCAAGCATTTTTTCGACGCGTTTACGGCGTTCGGAGCGTTTGAGGCCGAGATAGGTTAGAGGGAGTTCGACATTGTGGGCCACATCGATCTCATCAATGAGGTTGAAACTCTGAAACACGAAGCCTATGCGACCCTTGCGGAGCTGTCCGCGCTGGCGTTCGCGCATACCTGCCACTTCTGTGCCGTCGAAGTTATACTGTCCGCCGGTAGGATTATCGAGGAGGCCGAGGATGTTGAGGAGGGTGGATTTTCCACATCCGCTGGGACCCATTATGGCTACAAATTCGCCGTCGGCTATGTTTAGGTTGATACCGTTGAGAGCCACGGTCTCGATTTCGTCTGTGCGGAAAGTCTTTGAGAGGTTGGTCGTATGGAGCATTGTTGGTTTGGGGTTTAGGGTTTAAGGAGTTTAGAGTTTAGGGGTTTAGATAATACCTTGGGGGGATTGATTCCTCGATAGGTTGTAGGGACGCGGCGTGTCGCGTATGCCGGACCGGAGGGGGAGTTGGGGCTGATGCTGGCAGGGCAATTATTATGAATTAAATGATTATGCATTAACCTTGAGTCGATTGACAGGATTCTCGTTGGCTGTTCGGAGGATGATGGAGAGGACACATGAAATCACGAGGGCAATCACGGCTATGTCGGCGAGGATATAGTAGATCCAGATATGCGGAGCAGTAACCGAGAAGTTTGACAGCAGCCATACGTGGCTCACGTAAGCGGCTAAAAGCGTGCCGATGATGGTGGCCGGGAGAGCCAGACGGAGTATGTCGGCAGTGAGAAGATTGATTATGTCGATGGACTCTGCACCGTTGACCTTGCGGATAGCTATCTCCTTGCTGCGTCGCTGCACCTCGTCGCGTGCGAATCCCACGAGTCCCATCAGTGAGATGAATATGAGGGTGACGGCGGCCATGAGGGCCGAGTCGCGGAACATGCGGACATCGGAGTAGAGTTTGACGGCACGCTTGGGCAGGCTATACATGTCAAAGCGGTTGTTGGGGAAAGTTTCGTCAAGGAAAGCTTCGAGCTGCTGACGGTTGGCGTCGAAAGGTTCTTTGAGTCTTACGGTGGCCATACCGGAAAACCTGTCCTTTGCAATGAGGACTATCGGTTTCAGGTCGTTGGTAAAACCGCCGATAATGTAGTCCTTCACCACGCCTACAATCTCAAGAGTGTCGCTATCCACGATAGTGGTTTTGCCTAAGGGATCTGCACCGAATCCTATACGACGTATAAATTCCTCGGAAACAGCAGCTTCCTTGTGTCTTTTCTTAGGTTCACGCCCTTGCAGCAGGGTTATCCCCATAATATCTATATAGTTCTCGTCGATCCAGTTGATGCGGGTGTTGAATAAGGTTGCGCCCTTGCCGTCGGTCACCATGGAACCGGAGTAGCCGCCGAGGGGATCATCTTCTGCAGCAGCGATAGCTTCAACGTATGGAAGATCAGCCACCGTGGTTTTGAACACATTCCTGTCAACATTGTAGGGGATGCCGAATGAGGCGAGATTCTTCACGCTGAAACCCATGTCGCGGTTGACAAGATCGTTATACTGCACGGCTACGACGATCAGGATGGAGCATACGAACGACACTCCTGCTATCTGAATGAAAAGCAGCGATCGTTTCCACGTGCTGTTGCGCTCGGTGAAGCGGCGGAACACCTGAGTGACCGGTATGCGGGCGAAGATACGTCCGGGGAGCAGTCCGCCGATAAGGAAGAAGAAGGCGAGCAGGCTTATGGGAAGCCACAGACGGTCAGGCGCGAAGATTTCAGCGGGAGTGAGTGTGAGCGTGCGCTCAATAAGCGGCTCGGTGACGTAGAGGATCACACCCATGAGTACTATGGAGCATAGAAGCACGATGAGAGTCTCGACGAGAAACATGGACATGATTGTCCCGCTCCCCGCACCGGAATATTTCTGGACACCTATCGATTTGGCACGACGGCTGAGCGAGGCAATGGTGATGAGGACATAGTTGAGCGTCGTCATGAGGAGTAGGGACGAACCGAGAATCCAGAGGATGAGGTTCATGCGCTTGACGGCGTCGCGGTCGAGATATGTGCGGCTGATCGGGCGGGCACTGATCACGGTCTTCACTTCGTCAGTGTCGGGGTTGTGTGACTGATACATACGGTTGAGCCGGGAGTTTATGTCGGCCTCAGTGAGATTATGGCCCGGTTTCAGTCGGAAATAGACCGGCCAGTTATCTCCACCAGCCCAATATCTCCGTCCTTCGTATTGCGGGTATGTCGGGATGGAGATCAGGGCCTTGGCACGTTTGACTGTCACATTGTCGGGATAGTCGCGGTAAACACCCCTGACTGTCATCTCCTTCTCCCGGTCAAATGTAAGGGTCTTGCCAATGGGATCATCCTTGCCGTAGAGCTGATTGGCAAGCGATTCGGAGATATAGATTGTGCCCGGTACTGTGAAATCGGCCATAGGATTTCCTTGGAGGATTTCGAGTCCCATTGTCTTGAAGTAGAGTGAATCCACGCCGAAAACGGATTCGTGGAGCAGTCTGTCGCCATCGAAGAGGTCGGGCAGGCCGATATGGCCGGTAGCCGTTGCGCTTATAAGGTCGTCGCCGAGGGCTTCGATAGCTCCTTCAGCAAGTCTGCCGGGACAACTGCTGAATGGACCGAGCGTCTCACCGTTGATTTCGTATGACATCCATATCTGATAAAGGTTGTCGCGGTCGGGGAAACACTTGTCGTAGCTGTAGTTGGCATTTAGACGACAGAACACGAGGATACTCGCAAGGAGACCTATGGCCACCGAGATAACCTTGATGGCGTTAGCTCCTTTCTGAGAGGACATGGAGTGGAGGATGTAATAGAGTTTCACTGTGGTGAATGGCTTTGAAGTGAGGAATAGAAAAAATTTTTTACATTGCAAAGATAGTGGCTGAATTTGCAGATTTTAGATAAAACAAAGAGCAACAGGTGATTAACCTGCTGCTCGAAAAACAAGAGTGTAAAGTTTTTTGACAGTTCGGCTTTTCCGGCATCTGTCAGAGTGTGTTGACGGCCTGACGGATGATGCTCAGGCGCCGCAGGAGTTCGGGTATGCGGTCAAGGGGCAGCATGTTCGCGCCGTCGCTCTTGGCCCGTGAGGGTTCGGGATGAGTCTCCATGAAAAGACCATCGACACCCACGGCCACGCCCGCGCGGGCTATGGTCTCGATGAGGTCGGGCCGCCCTCCTGTCACTCCTGCCGACTGATTCGGCTGCTGTAGCGAGTGGGTGACATCGAGGATCACCGGTGCGCCGAAGCTCTGCATCTCAGGTATGCCGCGATAATCAACGAGCAGATCCTGATAACCGAAGGTGACACCGCGCTCCGTCAGCGCAACATTGTCGTTGCCCGCGTCGCGGACTTTGCCGAGGGCAAACTGCATGGCTTCCGGCGACAGGAATTGACCTTTCTTGATGTTGACGGCCTTGCCTGTGCGCGCTGCCGCTACGAGGAGGTCGGTCTGACGGCACAGGAATGCCGGGATCTGAAGCACATCTACATATTCGGCCGCCATAAAAGCCTCTTCGGCGGTATGGATGTCGGTAACCACCGGCGTCCCGAACGTTTCGCGGACCTTTGAGAGTATGCGCAGGGCTTCGTGGTCTCCTATGCCAGTGAATGAATCGAGACGCGAACGGTTGGCCTTGCGATATGAGCCTTTGAACACGTATGGAATGCCGAGTTCAGAAGTGATTTCCACCATCTTTTCGGCAATATCGAGAGCCATTTTTTCTCCTTCGATCACGCAAGGACCGGCAAGAAGAAAAAACATCGGTTGAGAGGCATATTCAGCGAAATTCATTGTTAATATGGCGATTAGTAAATGCTGATTGGCATTATGAAGTGAATATGGCTATGGCAGAAGGGATAAATTATGCATTACGAATTATGCATTGAATCAATGACATGGCAAGCCGAAAGAGCATAGAGGGCAGCAGTCTCCGTGCGCAGGCGGTTATCGCCCAGTGTCACCGGACTGAACCCTGCGGCAAGAGTCATCTCAATTTCTGCCGGAGAGAAATCACCCTCCGGACCTATCAGTATCATAGTGTCGCGTCCGGCCTTGTATGTCTGCGCAAAATCCACACGCGGGATGGACGGATCACAGTAGGCCATCATCCTTTGTGCGTCAGGCATCATCCCCACCACCTCGCGCAGAGGGGTCATCGGCATGATCGTCGGGAGGATGGCTTTAAGGGATTGTTTCATTGCTGACACAGCGATTTTCTCAAGGCGTTCAACCTTGATCTCACGCCGCTCGCTGCGGTCACAGAGGAGTGGAATGATGGTGTTGACGCCTACCTCGGTCATCTTTTCCACGAGCCATTCCATACGGTCGAGATGTTTAGTCGGGGCCACCGCTACGGCGAGCTGCTGACTCCACGGTAAGGGCAGGGGAGAGGATGAAATGATCTCCACGGCCGCATGTTTGCGGTGGGCGTCGGCCAGACGGCACAGATAAGCCGTGCCGTGCCCGTCAATCACCTGCAGCTCGTCGCCCTCGCGCATACGCAACACCTTTACGGCATGGTGCGAGTCACTTTCGGGCAGTTCGAGGGTGGTCAGTATGTCGGGTGCGTAGAACTGTATCATGCGTCAATCATTCCGTCTGCTCCCGAATTGGTCTCGCCCAGCTCCTTGCGGATGAGTTCGGGAATTTCTTTTTTATTGGTATCTTTAAAAATAAACATGAAAAGCACGGCCACAACCAGCGCATAGGCGGCGAAGATGTACCAAGCTGTTTCCCATCCGGCGTGTTGTGCTTCCGGTGTGGTCTGGGAGAAGACGAAATGGTTCACTATGCCCTGTGCGCAGAGCGTACCGACAGTCGCGCCGATACCGTTGGTCATGATCATGAAGAGACCCTGTGCGCTGCTGCGTATGTCGGAAGTGGTCTCCTGATCGACGTAAAGACCTCCCGACACATTGAAGAAGTCAAAGGCGATACCATAGACTATGCAGGAGAGCACGAGCAGCCAGAGTCCGTCACCGGTGTTTCCGAGACCGAAGAAAGCGAAGCGTAGCACCCATGCAAACATTGACATGAGCATTACTCCCTTGATCCCGAAGCGTTTGAGGCAGAACGGAATAAGGAGTATGCACAGTGTCTCGCTCATCTGCGAGAGCGATATGAGTGCGTTGGCGTTGTGTGCGCCCCATGTATCGGCAAATTCAGCTATCTGCGAGAAAGATGTGATGAAGGCGTTTCCGTAGCTGTTGGTGATCTGTAATGACACACCGAGCAACATGCTGAATACGAAGAATATGGCCATGCGCTTCTGCTTGAACAGGCTGAAGGCTCTCAGTCCGAGTATCTCGGAAATAGAACTTTTCTCTCCTTTCCTGACTGCGCATGTCGGGAGCGAGAGGGCATAGGCTGCGAGTATGAAACTCAGGATGGCCGAAGTGATCAGCTGCCATGCGTTGGTCTGGAATTGGGTGAAGTTGACAAAGAGCATCGAGCAGATGAAACCGACTGTACCGAACACACGGATGGGTGGAAAATGTTTCACTGTGTCGAGGCCTGCTCCGGTCAGGGCATTGAAGGCCACTGAATTGCCAAGGCCGATAGTCGGCATGAAGAATGCCACGGACAGGGTGTAGAGACTGAACAGCGGCCCGAACTCAACCTGCGATGTTGTCAGACAGTAGATACCGGCGGCGGCCATGAAGCAACCGGCCAGAATGTGGCAGAGGCTCAACATACGCTGTGCCTGCACATAGCGGTCGGCTATGATACCGATGATCGCGGGCATGAAGAGCGACACGATACCTTGGACGGTGTAGAACCAACCGATCTGTTTCTCCAGACCGATGGAGTAAAGGAAATTGCCGAGAGAGATGAGGTAGGCACCCCAGACGCCGAACTCAAGAAAGTTCATGAGTGCAAGGCGCATTTCGATGGGTCGGACTTTAATCATGGCTTAGTCGCTTGCTTTTTTGTGGTATATCAAATTCCGGATTTATTGAAGGCTTATTGTAGATTCCTTATGTGGAATCAGGGGTGCTTATTGTTGTTCGCCGCGCTTGCGTTTAAGAATTTCCGATACTTTTGCGGCTTCCTCGTACTCCTCACGTTCGATAAGTTTCTGGAGGGTCTTTTCAAGCTCCTCGACGGCATAGTTTTCGAGTTTCGGTTCGCGGTTGAGACCTGTCTCACCGTCCATCTCCCCGTCTGTGGCTTCATCATCCTCTTCTCCTTCCTCCTTTATTTCCATTTCAAATCCTGTCTCGTTGAGGATTTCAGGAGTGGTGAAGATCGGTGCGCCGGTGCGCATGGCTATCGCTATGGCGTCGCTGGTGCGCGAATCTATCGTCACGGATCGTTCACCGTCCGAGAAGGTCATTTCCGATGAGAAGATACCGTCCTCGAACTTGTAGATGAACACTTCGAGCAGCTTCACGCCGAAAGCATGGGCGAAGCTGACGAAAATATCGTGTGTCATAGGGCGGGGAGGAGTGATGCTCTCCATTTTCAGAGCTATCGACTGGGCCTCGGCCGCCCCGATCACCACAGGAATGCGGTAAGGACCTCCGACCTGCGCGAGTATGAGGGCGTAGGCACCTGCCTGTATCTGGCTGTAGGACAGCCCCAGCACTTTAAGTCTTATTCTGTCGTCGTTGTCTGCCATCTGATTCGTTGTTATGTCAGTGACTATATATTGGTGATGTTGCGGCCGGTGATGATTCCGCTTCCGTAACATAATTTTGAGTCGCGGTCATAGATCACGCCGAACTGTCCGGGTGCGATACCTTGGACGGGGACGGATGATTCGATGATGTATTCCCGGCCCTCGATGCGGGTAAGCTTGGCGGGCAGGAAGTCGGGCGAATGGCGGTTCTTGAAAGTAATATCCACCTCATTGCAGTCCTCCGGCCACGGATCACACGTGATCCAGTGCATTTCGTCGAGATGGAGGAGTTTGCCATACTGCTTCTCGGTGTCGTAGCCCTGCGAGACATAGATCACGTTGTCATGGACATTCTTTTTCACCACATACCACGGTCCACCGCTCAGACCGAGACCCTTGCGCTGACCGATGGTGTGGAACCAGAATCCGCGGTGTTCGCCGAGTTTGCGTCCGGTCTCAAGCTCGATGATCGGACCGGGACGTTCGCCGAGGTGGCGGCGGATGAAGTCATTGTAATTTATCTTGCCGAGGAAACAGATCCCTTGGCTGTCGCGGCGGAATGCATTCGGCAGACGTGACTCTATGGCCAGTTCCCTGACGCGTGCCTTCGGTAGGTCACCTATCGGGAAGATGAGATGTTTGAGCTGGTCGTAGGAGATGCGGCAGAGAAAATCTGTCTGATCCTTGACGCGATCTACGCCTGTACCGAGCCATACGAGACCGTCGATCTCATGCGTGGTGGCATAGTGGCCGGTCGCTGTCTTGTCGAATTCATGACCCCAACGCTCCTCGAAGAAGCCGAACTTGATCATTTTGTTGCACATGATATCGGGGTTGGGTGTGAGACCTTCGCGCACTGTCCGCAGAGCATAGTCCATCACGTTGTCCCAATATTCCTGATGGAGCGACACGACATCAAACGGCAGACCGTAGAGACGGGCGATGTAGCTGCACATCTCAATGTCCTCCTCGGCCGAGCAGTCGCCCTCGCCGTTGTCAAGACCGATGCGTATATAGAATAGGTGAAGGTCATGGCCTTGGTCAAGCAGCCGTCTGACAGCTACCGCGCTATCCACTCCACCTGAAATCAGTACTGCTATTTTCATAGAACTGTGTTCACAATAGTTTTTTATATGACCTCATTACACGTCCTCAAGTTCCTCTTCCTCATATTTCCCTTTCTGGCCTATGAGATAGAGCGAAATGAAGTAGTCGAGCGAGATCTTGCCCGCTCCCGCGATGAGGATATAGATGTAGATACCGATAAACATTATCGGGAGATAGCCGGGATCGGTGCTGTCAAGGCCATAGACCGGCAGGTTGGGCACCATGTCATGGAGGATATAATATTCCGCAGCTATCATGGCGCATATCGGCGGGATGACGCTCAGGCGTGTCAGGAAGCCGACCATGAGAAACAGTGAGCATACAAGCTCAATGATTATCATTATGATAAGCGAGCATTCCGACGACATGTGGAGTACAGTCGGGAAGGAATCGCGGAGCAGATCATAGTTGACCAGATGGCGTATGCCGAACTGGAGCAGCATCACGCCGACAAACAGTCGCATGAACAGTCGTGCGAGGTTGGTATATGTGTAGCCTGTGAGCTTTATGAAGCAATTGACAGGGGCGGAATTGTACCAGTTCATGATTGCTTTTTCTTTTGGGAATATTTAGAGTGACGATGGTGAGTTTTACGATGGGTTGACAGCCCGGTGGCCTATCAGCGTTTTTTCAACTGTCGGGCCACGTCAAGCACCTGATTTATTCCGAGATGTTTGAAATGGATGTTGTGCTTGCGGTCAAGGATGTAAAATTCGGGAGTTCCGGCCCGGAGGTCAATGTTCATGTCGGCATCCGGACTGGCTGCCACGACCCATGTCGATGGATAGGAGCTGACCGCTTCCTTCCATTCCGGCGTAGGATCGGTAAGGGAGATGGAGACTACTTTGGCTTTGCCTTCTTGGATGAGTTCGGTCATTGAGATGTCTGCGTCGAGACGGATGCGGGCCATATTGCAGTCCTCGCAGTCCGGATCGTTGAAGAACACCACCACCACCTGTGCCGAGTCATTGTCGAGATTTCCGCTCGCACCTTCGCGCGTGGTGTAGGGTATTGATGGAGCCGGAAAACGGACGAGGGAATTTTTGAGTATCTTTTCCTGATGAGCAAAGCGGGCTTTTGAAGCCTTGTCGATGCGTTTGTTGGAGGCTATGGCATGGGCGAAGGGGAGATAGAGTTCGTCGATCCAAACCTCGGCCGTGTCGCCATAGAGCAGGTTTTCTGCACATTCTGCCATGAAGAGCTGGTCGGCAGGCTGTTTTTCAAGTTGTTTATTGAAGCGGACCACCGAAGCTATAGCCGAGTCAGGAGTCGCATTCTTCAGGATGGAAATATAGACCTTGAATTCCTCCGCCATCCTTGATTTGGCTGAGAAAGCCTTCTTCATGTCACAGAAATCCCAGAAATGACGTGCGAGATAGTCGCAGCGACTCTGAAATATGTTTATTGAGTCCGGGATCAGTGGATATTGGAAATATGTGTCGGCTTTCGCTCCGAAACTTATACCTAAGGAGAGCAGCAGACCAAGTAAAAGAGCTTTGAGTTTCATGATTTTCGGTTAAAGAAATTTGTAATTGTTCAGCCAAAATAAATGGCATGATGGATTATCTTTTCAAATTAGAAATTTTTGCAATCACAAAGATAACCAAAATCTCTCAAAAACGAAAACAAATTTAATTATCGCCGGTTTCGACAGTCATCGTATGCCTTCCGGTCTTGATTAATCCTCAATGTCTGGTCTGTTGATACTGTAGTGACAATGTATTGTTGAAAGAGGTCGTTAAGTTCAAAAATTATATTTTTTTATCAGCTATAAGGACTGTGATTGCCTCTATGAAATTACTGGTCTTAGGTCGCAGATTACTATAAAGATCAATGTCACAATAAACAAAGTCCTCATAATCACCTGACTGTCTGCTCTCAAAAAGGGTCATAAAGGTTTTGCCGTGGATACTGTCCAAAAGCCCTTGACGGATGAATTTTAGCGACAACATACTTTTTACACCTGCATGGGTCGAACATTCGATACCGTAAGCGAGCATAAGTGCTGATGCTGCGTAATAAGCAGCATAGTAAAGACGATTTACGGCAGTGTTGAAATAGTTCCCTTTTGCATTGTAGTCAGCCTCCTCAAGGGTTTCATTAGCACGCTGTAGTCTATATGCGATTAGATCTTTGCGTGATTCTGCATCAAGAATAGTTGTCATATTATTATCCCTTCGTTCATTACATTACAGGTGAATGGGGTGCGACGGCGTTCCCACATGCTCTTCAACAGTATAATTGGAGATATCATGACATTGCGTTCAAGTTCTATTTCATACAACTTGTCGAAAATCTCAATTTTACGTTTGGCAAACGATTTCTGACTTTCATCAGGGATCAGGACAAGAACATCAAAATCAGAATCCTCCCTTGCTGTTCCGCGAGCTTCCGATCCATAGAGTATAGTGACTGCTTCGGGAGCAATCTCTTTCATGGATTTTGATATTAGTTCTACGATTTTAGGTCGTTTCATAATGTTCGATTCTGAATTGTGAATGTTTGATTATTACAAAGATAGACAAAAGTTCCGTTAGATAGAAACATTTGGCTATAATTTTTTTAGATTTGGTATTTATAAAATTTTGCTTTTCAGCTCATTTCAGCGTAAGGCGGGAGGTGGTGCGGAGGGCTTGCGCGGCAGCGTAGAGGCTTGCAGGCGTGATGGCATGTATGGCTTCGACTGTCTCTGCAAGCGTGCGTGCCGATCCTCGGTAGAGGGTACTACGGCCCATCGAGATGGCCACTTGTTCTGAATTTACCGAACCCACGGTCAGTTGGCCGGTAAACTGCCGCTTTGCCGCATCCAGTCGGCGTTCCGACAGGGGAGTACCGGCTACATTGTCGATAACGCGTCCGATCAGACGCAGACATTTGCTGACATCGTCGGGATCACAGCCGAAATAGATGGTCAGCAGTCCGTTGTCGCTCATGAGCGATGTCGAGGCATCAATGCCATAGACGAGACCGTGGCGTTCGCGCAACGCGACGTTGAGGAGCGAATTCATTCCGGGGCCTCCGATTATATTGGCCAGCAGGGCTATGTCGAGTCGGCCCGGATCAAGCAGGCCGGGGATACGAGTGCCGATCACCGTATGTGCCTGATATGAATCGCGCGTATCGTTGATCTGCTCGAAGGGGACGTTCACCGGAGGCACGGTACGGTCAAGCGGAGTGTCGGGACGCGTGAGATTCTTGAAATACCTTTCGGCAAGCTGATGGACCTTTTCAGGATCGGCCGAACCGGCGTAGAAGCAGACCATACGTCCGGGAGTGAAACGCTCCTCAAGCCACCGGCGGCAGTCGTTGGAGGTGAAACGGGCAAGTGATTCGCGCGTGCCGAGGATATTGTGAGCCAAAGATGATCCGGCATACATTATTTCCTCGAAATCATCGAATACGGCATCCGACGGAGTGTCGAGGTAAGTATCGATCTCCTCACCGACCACGAGCTTCTCCTTGGCGAGCTCGCTTTCGGGAAAAGTAGCGTCGGTCACCATCTCGGCGATCAATGCGAGCGCGCGGCTGAGGTGGCCTTCGGGAAATGTGGAGTAGATGGCGGTTTCCTCCTTGGTGGTGTAGGCGTTGAGTTCGCCCCCCACAAGTTCCATGCGGTCACGCACATACGAGGCGCGATGCGATCCCGTGCCCTTGAATATTGTGTGTTCGACAAAGTGTGCGAGTCCGTGGAGATCGGAGGCTTCGTCACGGCTTCCGGCATTGATCACCACGCCGCAATGCTCCACCGGCAGACGGAGAGTACGGGTCACGAGGCGCATGCCGTTGGAGAGGGTGAAATATCGTATTGAAGTATCTGTCATGTTGGAAAATAGGAATGCTCCTTGGTTGGGAGTGCAAAATTACAAAAAATCCATCCTAACACTCAGCGGGTTCGGTGAAATTTTGTAATTTTGCACATTAATTTGAAAATCAATCATTCTATCAAACGATATTTTATGGAAGAATTAGCCACGAAATACGATCCCCGTGCCGTAGAGGACAAATGGTATGCCTACTGGATGCAGCACCGCCTCTTCCACTCCGAACCCGATGCCCGTGAGCCTTACACGATAGTGATTCCTCCCCCCAATGTGACAGGAATCCTCCACATGGGCCACATGCTCAACAATACTATTCAGGACATTCTTATCCGTCGTGCGCGTCTCATGGGTAAAAATGCCCTCTGGGTGCCCGGAACTGACCATGCAGCCATCGCTACCGAAGCAAAGGTGGTCAATAAGCTCGCTCAGGAAGGTATCCGCAAGAGCGACCTTACACGCGAGGAGTTCCTGCGTCATGCATGGGAATGGAAGGAGAAACATGGTGGTATTATCCTCGAACAGCTGAAGAAACTCGGCGCGTCATGTGACTGGGAGCGCACTGCTTTCACTATGGATGACATCCGCTCGAAGAGCGTCATCCGTGTGTTCGTGGATCTCTACCGCAAGGGTCTCATATACCGTGGCAAGCGCATGGTTAACTGGGATCCCAAGGCCAAGACCGCCCTTTCGGACATCGAGATCGTCTATAAGGAGGAGCACTCCAAGCTTTACTATCTCCGCTACAAGATCGTCGGTGAGGACGGATACGCAATCGTGGCCACAACCCGTCCCGAAACCATCATGGGTGACACCGCAATGTGTATCAACCCCGCCGATCCCAAGAATCAGCATCTGCGCGGAAAGAAAGTGATCGTTCCCCTTGTCAACCGCGAGATTCCGGTCATCGAGGATGATTATGTCGATATCAATTTCGGTACCGGCTGTCTGAAGGTCACCCCCGCCCATGATATGAACGACAATATGCTCGGTGAGAAGCACGGGCTTGAGACTATCGATATCTTCAACGATGATGCCACCATCAGCGAGGCTGCCGGAATGTATGTCGGCATGGACCGTTTCGCTGTGCGCGAGCAGATCGCCAAGGATCTTGCCGATGCAGGTCTCATCGAGAAGATCGAGGATTATGAGAACAAGGTCGGTTACTCCGAACGCAATCAGGACACCGTCACTGAGCCACGTCTGAGCGAACAGTGGTTCCTCAAGATGCAGTCGCTCGCCGAACCCGCACTCAAGTCTGTGGATGAGGGTGTGATCAAGTTTGTGCCCGACAAATTCAAGGCTACCTATGACCGCTGGCTCACCGATATCCGTGACTGGTGTATCTCACGTCAGCTCTGGTGGGGTCACCAAGTGCCTGCATGGTATCTCCCCGACGGAAGTTTCGTAGTGGCCGAGGATGCTGACGAGGCTCTGCGTCTCGCCCAAGAGAAGGATGCGTCGCTCACTGCTTCCGATCTGCGTCAGGACGAGGACTGTCTCGACACATGGTTCTCATCATGGCTCTGGCCGATCTCTCTGTTCAATGGTATTCTCGAACCTGACAATGAAGAGATCAAATATTACTACCCCACTTCCGATCTTGTGACCGGTCCGGACATCATCTTCTTCTGGGTGGCGCGTATGATCATGGCAGGCTACGAGTTCATGGGTAAGCAGCCTTTCAACAATGTATATTTCACCGGTATCGTGCGCGACGAGATCGGACGCAAGATGTCGAAGCAGTTCGGCAACTCGCCCGACCCCCTCGAACTCATCGCCGACTATGGTGCCGACGGAGTCCGCATGGGTATAATGCTTTCCGCTCCTGCCGGTAACGATATTTTCTTCGACAAGAAGCTCTGTGAGAACGGCCGTAACTTCTGCAACAAGATCTGGAATGCCTTCCGTCTTGTCAAGGGTTGGGAGGTTGACCCCACCATCGAACAGCCTGAAAGCTCGCGTAAGGCAGTTGAGTGGTTCGAGTCGAAGCTCTCCGAGGCTGTGGCTGAGATCAATGATTTGTTCGACAAATTCCGCATCTCTGAGGCTCTTATGACAGCTTACCGTCTCTTCCGCGACGAGTTCTCGTCATGGTATCTCGAAATGGTCAAGCCCGACTATCAGAAGCCCATTGACCGTGCCGGTTACGAAGCCACGATCAGATTCTTCGATTCACTCCTGCGACTGCTCCATCCCTTCATGCCTTTCATCACCGAGGAACTTTGGCAGCACTTAGGAGACCGTCGTGAAGGCGAGTCCATCATGTATGCCTCCATGCCTGCCGCCGGTGTTCCCGATGCAAAGATCCTTGCCGAAATGGAGACTGTCAAGGAAGTGATCAACGGTGTGCGCGGTGTGCGTGCCCAGCGCAACATTCCTTCACGCGACGCTCTTCAGCTCAACGTCATCGGGGCCTCTATCCCTATGGAGAGTGTGGCCGTCAAGCTCGGTAACCTTTCCGGCATAGCTACCGTCAGCGAGAAAGATCCCGCAGCAGCCTCCTTTATGGTCGGCACTACGGAGTTCAACATTCCTCTGCTCAACAATATGGATGTCGAGGCTGAAATCGCCAAGCTCACCAAGGAACTTGACTATCTCCGCGGTTTCCGTGCGTCGGTTGAGAAGAAACTGTCAAACGAACGTTTCGTCAACAACGCTCCTGCTGCTGTGGTTGAAGCCGAGCGCAAGAAGCTCTCTGACGCTACCACCAAAATAACAACTATCGAACAGACCCTTACCGCCCTCAAGGGCTGATTGATCGTCGTCAACACGATCTGAAATCTACCTCTTTGTAGGGACGCGGCGTGCCGCGTATGCCGAATAGAATACATTTGCCTGAAATATATAGGCAGTAACTGATTCGTTCGGCATACGCGGCACGCCGCGTCCCTACAAGGTTAATCCCTTTGTCCCTTAAAACTCCGCGAAGCAGTAGGGGAGGGTAGAATTGACGGATGGGAAGATGAATATTCGATCCTTTCCTGCAAGGATCACTTCAACATTCTCTTCCGCCAGCTTTTCATATTCAAGCAGTGCTTGCCGGCATGCTCCGCAAGGTGATATAGGATTTCCGATTTCATTGCCGTCAGTCCCGCGTGCAGCTATGGCGATTGTCTTGAATTTCGCATCTGGATATGTCGCATGTGCATAATATGCGGCAGTACGTTCCGCACATATTCCTGACGGATAAGCGGCATTTTCCTGATTCGAGCCGGTCACGACCTCTCCGTTTGACAGCTCGATCGCAGCACCGACATTAAACTTGCTGTAGGGTGCATAGCTGCGGTATGTGGCCTTGCGGGCCGCTGTCACGAGAGCCTGTTTTTCCGGACTCAATTCATCGAAACTGACCTCTGTTACGGGTATGGTGATATCGAAAGTTCTCATGGTGATGCTTATTGGAAGGTTTTTGGATTCAAAATGTCATACATGTTCCCGCATCCGTCCTGCAAGAGGTCGAGTACGAGTTCAAAGCCCTCCGATCCCTCATAGTATGGATCCGGCACATGATCATACCTTGCACCCGTTGAGAAGAAATCGGCCATCGGCACGATCTTTCTCGCTGCCTCTACGCTCGGTGCTATCCGGCGGAGATTCATTGCGTTTGAAGCGTCCATAGCCACTATAAGGTCAAAGTTGTCGAAATCCTCGGTCTCTACCTGACGTGCGCGGTGAGTGAGTTCAAGACCACGCTGTCGAGCATGAACCCTCATGCGGCGATCGGGCAGATCGCCTATGTGGTAGCGACCCGTTCCGGCGGAGTCTATGACCCATCCGGCTTCATCGTCATTACGGCTTACGATATCGCGCATGATCCCTTCAGCCGCAGGTGAACGGCAGATATTACCGAGACATACGAAAAGCACCCTGACCGGTTCTCCGGCTTTGTGTGAGGCCATAACTTCCCTCACACGCTCTGCAACAGCTGAGTCATTTATCATAGAAGTAATTAATGATGTTGTTAGATAATATCGGGAGAAATGCCATACTCGATGATGAGGCGTTCGACATCTTTCTTGAGTGCAGGTATATGTCGTATAATCAATCCCCATAAAAATTCAGGTTTTACAGAGTCGTATCCATGAATAATACGATTTCTGGTGTCAATTACAGCCCTTGCATTTGGCAACGGAAAATCCGGTTGAATTTTTAATATCCTATTTATAGCTTCCCCCATTATTTCAGCTTTTCTTTCTACTGCACTCCTACGAAGAAAATCTTTTTCAAATACATCATAACGCATAGGATAATCAACGAAGTAAGTCTCGACTTCTTCGATGGCACGTTTGACATCATAGAGATAGACTGCTATATATTCATCCATAGATCAATAGCTTTTTTTTGTCAACTAATTTCTTAAATAGAGGATTGAGGTTATCCCCGTATTCGATGAGATCGACCTTCCGGTTGAACAATCGCTCTAATGCATCCCGAAAATTCAAATAGTTGGTGACATAGTCGAATGTATCGGGATTATGAGACTCAAAATCAACGAGAAAGTCAACATCACTTTTGTCATTGAATCGATCCGTTAAGATGGAGCCAAAGACAGAAAGAGTCTTGACTTTATGCCTCCGGCATAAGTCCAAGATGCGTTGAAGATTCAGTTCGATCAGTTTCATATATGCGCAAATGTAGTATCAGATTACTATTTCTGATACTGGGGATATGTTAAATTAAAATACCTGTTTTAATGATATCCGAGTAGAGTGGATTATCCTGATCCTCTGTAAGTAGCACTGGTTCTATCAGATTGCTTATTTTTCGACGCAATTTCCATAGTAAGGGCGTATCTTCAAAGTAATCATCATTGAGCCGCTCCAACACCACGGCAATATCAATATCACTTTCTGCTGTATATGTACCCTTACTGAATGAACCGTAAAGATACAGAGCTTTAAGTGGCAACCGTTCTGCAACCACCGCCTTGTAGCGTTGGGCAAGTTTTATAGCCTGCTCCTTATCCATATTCTCAATTCATTTGTTTGTTCTATTAACTTCTTACAGCGGTCAGCATTCAGACTTTTCATTAATCTCTCCTTATATGAGGGATAACGGGCTTCAATGTTTAATGGTTCGAGGGCATCTATAAGATCCAACTGTCCTTCAGACATATCCTTGTCAATGCCTGTTTTTTCTGCAAGCCGCGACAGAGCATGAATTTTTAATGGGGGATCCGTTGTGACCTTACTCCAGTATGCCTTTAGCATCTTTTCAATTACTTGATGACACATAAATCCCACGTATAGATATCGTTTCGTTTCAAGCATAGCTTTGGCCGTCTCGAAATCATACTCTGCCATATCTATCCAATATTTTGTTTTATCATCCATTTATTATGCCGTGTTTTCAGCGCAAAGATAACGATTTTATCGGATATCCGATATGTTAGACAAGGAAATCGTCAGGATACTGGTATAATTGTCATTGCGCGTATTATTGATAGCTTTATGTTGTAAGGCATAATGATGAGAAAAAAATCGGCCCTGCAAATCACACGTTTGTGTTGATTGCAGGGCCGATTTTTATGATGGATAATCCTTTGGACTATTATTCAAGATCCTTCGGGATAGCTACGATGCGGAGATTGTTATCGCGGATGAAGGTAATGATGTTATCGCGTTCGGGAGAAGGATCGACGTCGGCTTCGATACGCTTGAGAGCGTTGAACACCGAAGTGCCTGTCTGATAGATGTGGCGGTAACATTTGGCAATATCATCGATGCGATCCTCCGACATAGCACCGTGCTTGCGGAGTATGGTCGCGTTGACACCGAAATAGACCGTAGGATTGTGGGCCATGATACAGAAGGGAGGCACATTGCCTGTGATGCGGCATCCGCCCTTGATGAGTGTCCAGTCACCGATGCGCGAATTTTCATGGGCGACTACGCTTGATGAGAGGATGGCACATTCACCGATCTCCACATCGCCGGCGATCGAGACGTTATTGCCGATCACGTCGTGGCCTTTCAGGTGAGAGTCATGACCGACATGTGAGTTGGCCATGAGGAACGAGCCGTCACCGATGCGTGTGCCGCCTTCGGTTTCGATACCTCGGTTGATGATCACGTTCTCACGGATCACCACATTGTCACCGATATAGCAGTAGGTGAAACCGCCTTTCCAGCGGAAATCCTGCGGATCAGCACCGACGATTGCGCCCTGATAGATCTTGCAGTTCTTTCCGATACGGGTGCCCCGGATGATGCTTGCAAAGGGCATGATGACAGTATTGTCGCCGATCTCAACATCCTTGTCGATATAAGCGAAAGGATGGATAGTGACATTCTCGCCTATTTTGGCTGAGGGGTCGATATGAGCTTTGTCGCTAATCATGATGTTTCGTTTAAAGGTGTTATTTTATTTACCGGCCACCGCCAAGATTCTGATAGAGATTGATGATCGAACGTGCGGTGGTGAGGTTTGTAGTGATCTGCGCGGTCTGCGCGGCAAGGAGGTTCTTCTGTGCAGTCAATACCTCAAGATAGGTGGTCGATCCGTCGAACATGAGGAGTTCGTTGGTGATTTCGGCTGCCTTGCTGAGATTCTCGACTTGGAGTTCGAGCCACTGCTGCTTCTGGATACTCTTCTCATAAACAGTCATGGCACTGCTGACATCAGCAGCCGCGCTCATGAGGGTATATTCAAAATTATTGAGAGCCTGCTGCTGCTGTGCCTTAGCCGCTTCAAGACGTGCTATATTCTGTCCGCGTGAGAAAATTGGAGCGGTGAGGCTGCCGGCAAGCTGGACGAACCAGTCACCGGGATTTTTCACGAAACCACCCAGAAGATTAGTAAAACCTCCGTTAGCTGTAATGTTGAGGCTGGGATAGAAAGCTGCGCGGGCCGATGCGGTTGAATAGAAAGCCGATGCGAGAGCCATTTCCGATGCACGCACGTCGGGACGCACGGCAAGTTCTGACATAGGGATGGCTGCACGCTTCATCACCGGTACGTTGAGCATACTTTCAGCCGAGATAGTCCACTTCTGCGGCATTTCGTTGAGCAGGAGCGAGAGGGTATTGTTCGCTTCGTGCAGCGAAACCTCTATGTCGGTGATTGAAGCTTCGATGCTGTAATACTGAGCGAGGCTCTGTACAACGGCATCCTCTCTCAATCGGCCGGCCTCCTTGAGATTACGCATCACCTGCACGCTCTCCTTCCAGAGTTCGGAAGTCTCGCGTGAGAGTTTGAGCTGGGCCTCAAGTGCACCGATCGAGTAGTAACATTGAGCCACTCCGGCGATGATCTGCGAACGCACAGCCTGTTCGTAGGCTTTGCTCTGAAGCTCCGCCATCTGTGCCCCACGCTTTGAATTGAGCAGCTTGCCGAAGATATCCACCTCCCAGTTGACGGCGAGGGGAAGCTGGTAGGTCCAGCTGAAATCATTGTCGGCATACTTCGCGCCCGCACCGTTGGGTGCGAAGGCAAGTGAGGGGAGATAGCTGAGCTTGGCTCCCTTGAGCTGAGCGTGGGCTATATCCACATTGAGCTTGGCATTGCGCAGATCCTTGTTTGCGGCAAGAGCTCGTTCGATAAGGTCGGCGAGTGCCGGGTCGGTGAACACCGCACGCCATGAAAGATTACCGAAAGTCAGGGAATCATCCTGAGCCTTGAGGGCTTCGGCATACTCCTTCACAAGCTGGCTGTCGATATTCTTCGCGTCATATTTCTGGTAAATCCCGCAGCCGCTGAGCGCGGTGACGCTCAGTCCGGCTGCAAGGATAAGTGAAAAATTCTTGATTTTCATTGAATTGTCTGTTGACTGATGAGAGACAGTGATGATTGGTTTAGTGTGAGTACTGCTCGATTTCGTTCTCGATGCCTTCGTTGTCGGTATCCTCCCACTTTATCGGGGTGATCTTCTCCTGAATCTTCTGGAAGATCACGAAGAGGGCGGGCACGATGAGCACCTGAAGGATCATACCGATGAGCATACCGCCGATCGAACCCGTACCGAGAGCGCGGTTACCGTTTGCACCCGCACCGGTGGCGAACATCATCGGGAGAAGACCGATGATCATGGCCAGCGAGGTCATGAGGATAGGACGCAGACGGGCTGATGCACCTTGGATGGCTGCGTTGACGATAGACATACCGGTCTTGCGGCGTTCGATACAGAACTCGACGATGAGGATGGCGTTCTTAGCCAAGAGACCGATAAGCATGATGAGCGCGATCTGGAGATAGATACTGTTGGCTATATCGAAGATCTGAGCGAAGATGAACGTACCCATGAGACCGAAGGGGATAGAGAGGATAACCGCCCACGGGAGGATGTAGCTCTCATACTGTGCCGAGAGGAGGAGATAGACGAAGAGCAGACAGAGACCGAAGATGATTGCGGTTGTCGAACCGCCGCCTGACGATGCCTCTTCACGGGTCATACCTGAATATTCATATCCGAAACCTGCGGGGAGAGTCTCATTGGCCACACGGGCGATGACTTCGAGACAGTCGCCCGACGAATAGCCGGGAGCCGGCTGACCGTTCACGGAGATTGACTGGAACATGTTGAAGCGGTTCAGAAGGTCAGGACCATACACCTTGGTGAGAGTGACGAAGTTGGACAGCGATGCCATCTCGTTTCCGTTGCGCACCTTGATCGACGAGAGGGTTTCGGGGCTCACGCGCGATTCGGGAGTGGCCTGCATCATCACACGGTAGATCTTACCGAAACGGTTGAAGTTCGACACATACATACCGCCGTAGTAACCTTGGAGTGTGGTGAGGATGTCCTTGGGCGAGAGACCTGCCTGCTTTGCCTTGGCGGCATCGATATCGATCATGTACTGCGGGAAGGTCGGGTTGAATGTCGTATATGCCATACGGATTTCAGGCTGCTGGTTCAGCACGGCAAGGAAGTTCTGGACCACGGCGAAAAATTCGTTGACATCACCGCCGGTCTTATCCTGCATCTTGAGCTCGAAACCGTTTGTCATGGAGTAACCAGTGATCATAGGAGGAGCGAAGATCATCACACGTCCGTCCTTGATGCTGGATGTCATTCCGTAAAGTTTGGCAAGGATTGCGTCAGAGGTCTGGTCGGCCTGTTTACGGTCCTCCCAGTTCTTGAGCTTGAGAATGAATGTACCGTAGGTGGCACCCTGTCCGGCAAGGAAGCTATAACCGGCAATCTCTTGACGGTACTCGATTTCCGGTACTTGGGCAAGGATCTTGTCAAGTTGGTCGAGGACCTCCTTGGTTCGTTCCTGAGATGTGCCCGGAGGCATGTCGATCATACAGAAAAGCGTACCGGTATCCTCGTTGGGGACAAGTGTCGAAGTCGTGATGCTCATAAGCCATACGAGGACGGCGATAGCCGCACCAACGAAGCCGAAAGAGAGAATCTTGTGGTTGATATAGAAAGCTGTCAGTCTGTCATAGACCTTGAGGATGCGGTTGAAACCGACGTCGAAGCCTTTGTGGAATCGCTTACCGAATATGCCGAGGATAGTGATGATGGCACAGATGGCTGCGATGGAGAGCTGGAGGGGCTTATGGATGTTGTACCATCCGAGCACCATGAATGTGATGGTTGCCACAAGGAAGGCGAATGTGATCAGCGGGGGAAGGTCAAGTGTGAAGCGACGCTTTGCCTGACCTACCACAGCTTCGCCGGCAGCCTTGTATGCTTTGCCCATGCGCTCTCTGAGTGATGACTCGTCGCCGTGGGCTTTAAGGAACACGGCACAGAGTGCGGGCGACAGCGTGAGCGCGTTCAGTGCCGAAAGACCGATCGCTATGGCCATCGTAAGACCGAACTGACGGTAGAACACACCTGTCGTACCGCTCATGAACGACACCGGGATGAACACGAGCATCATGACGAGTGTGATCGAGATAAGCGCACCACCGATTTCGCTCATCGCGTCGATGGATGCCTTGCGCGCACTCTTGTAGCCCACGTCAAGTTTCGCATGGACTGCCTCGACCACCACAATCGCGTCATCGACCACAATCGCAATCGCCAAGACGAGAGCCGAGAGAGTGATGAGGTTGATCGAGAAGCCGATCAGGTTCATGAAGAAGAATGTACCGATAAGTGCCACGGGGATGGCGATAGCGGGGATGATGGTCGAACGGATGTCCTGAAGGAACACATAAACCACGAAGAACACGAGGATGAACGCCTCGATGAGGGTCTTGATAACCTCATGGATTGAAGCGTAGAGGAAGTCATTATTGTTCATCGGGACGGCGATCTCAAGACCGGCGGGAAGTTCTTTCTTCATGCTGTCAACCACCTTGAGACAGTCGTTGATGATCTGTGTCGCGTTTGAACCTGCGGTCTGGAATACGATACAGCTCGTCGAAGCATAACCGTTGAGTGAGTTGGAGAAACCGTAGGTCACGCGGCCGAGTTCGATGTCTGCCACGTCGCCGAGACGGAGCACCTCACCGGTCGGTTTGGCCGACACGACGATGTCCTCGAACTGTTCGGGGGTTGTCAGACGTCCTCTGTACTTCATTGTATATTGGAAGCTCTGGTCACCCTGCTCGCCGAACGAACCGGGAGCGGCCTCGATGTTCTGCTCTGCGAGAGCGTAGGAGATATCGGTGGGGACGAGTCCGTACTGAGCCATCACGTCGGGCTTCAGCCAGATACGCATTGAGTAGTCCGCGCCGAAGCTCATCACGTCACCTACGCCGGACACACGCTGCAACTGAGGGATCATGTTGATCTTCGCGTAGTTGTCAAGGAACTCGGACGAGTAGTTGCCCGAAGCGTCATAGAGGGCGATCATGAGAAGCATTGAGGTCTGGCGTTTCTGCGTAAGCACACCCACCTGTGTTACTTCAGCGGGGAGGAGGTTCTGAGCCTTGGCCACACGGTTCTGCACATCGACGGCTGCCATGTCGGGGTCAAAACCCTGCTCGAAATATACTGTGATGTCAGCCGAACCGGTATTGGTCGCGGTTGATTCCATGTAGGTCATGCCTTCCGCACCGTTGATCGCTTCTTCGAGAGGGGCGATGACGGAGTTGAGCACGGCCTGAGCGTTCGCACCTGTGTAGGTGGTCGATACGCGGATGGTAGGAGGTGCGATGTCAGGGAACTGGGTGACGGGGAGGGTGAAAAGTCCGATCAGACCCAGAAGGACGATGAAGATGGAGATCACCGTCGAAAGCACCGGCCTATTGATAAAAGTATCTAATTTCATTGCTTTTTCTTTGTTCGTAAGTCAGTTGCCGGACTTGAGACATCCTTTGACTGACAGAAATGTGAATGAATTTTTGATTATTTTGCTGCGGGAGCTTGTGCGGCTTCGGCGGGAGCTTCACCGGCCTGAGCGGGTGTACCCTCGGTTTTGGGAGCTACGGGATTGATAGCCATGCCGTCGGAAAGTTTGGTGCCCACACCTTCGATGGCGATGCGCTGACCGGGCTGGAGGCCGGAAGTGACCACGAAGTTCTTGCCGTCATTGTTGGCCTCGACTACGATGGGAGTGGAGACAACCTTGTTGGAGTCGTTGACCACATAGACGAAGCGGCGGTCCTGAAGTTCGAAAGTGGCCTTCTGGGGGATCACGAGCACTGATTCCTTGTTGTCAGGCATGATGATCTGGCCTGTGGCACCACTGCGGAGTATGCCCTGCGGATTATTGAAGAGGGCGCGGACGCTTGACGCACCGGTATTGTTGTCGATCACACCCGAAACTGTGGCAACCTTGCCTTCGAGGGGATAGATATTGCCGTCGCTCATCTTGAAGCGGACTTCGGGGAGTGCCTTGATGGCTGCTTCCATGCTGCGCTCGCCTTCACCGACGAGGTTGAGGAGATCATTTTCGGTAAGTGAGAAATAGGCATAGACCTGTGAATTGTCGCTGACGGTGGTCAGGGGCTGGGCTGAAGAGGGAGATGCGAGTGAACCTTCACGGCTGGGGATAGTGCCGACCACGCCGTCGCTGGGCGAGGTGACTACAGTGTATGCGAGGTTCTTCTGTGCTGAAGCCAGAGCAGCCTTTGCGTTGGCGAGCTGTGACTGTGCCTGAGCGAGAGAGTTCTGAGAGAGCTGATACTCGTATTCGCTGATGATGTTTTTGTCAAAAAGAGCTTTTTTGCTGTCGGCGGTCATCTTGGCGGTGTTGACTGCGGTCTGCGCGCTGTTGACAGCAGCCTTGGCCTGATCCACAGCTGCTTGGAATGTCACTTGGTCAAGTGTGAAAAGCACTTGGCCTTTGCGTACGTGCTGGCCTTCATCTACGTGAACCTTGGTGATGAATCCTGTCACCTGCGGACGGATGTCGATGTCTGTCTTACCCTTGATGGTAGCGGGGAAAGTCGAGTTCAGATCCGCTGTCTGTGGTGTAAGAGTGATTGTTGCGATTTCGGGTGCCGGCATCTGCATCTGCTGTTGCTGCTTCGAGCATGAGGGAAACAAGGCCACGGCTGCGAGCATCATTCCGATGCTGCTTTTCGATAACGCGATGGATTTCATTGTCATTCTTTTCGTTACTTATTTATACCTATTTTTACTATTTTCCGAATTTTAAGGTGCAAAATTACCAAATGATTAGCCAATAAGCGAAAAATGGCACAATAAAAATTGTAAAATTGTCAATAATGCCCTCATTTCTTCCTGTTTTGACCAATCGGCATTTTGTAAATCCAATATAGCAACCTTGAAAATAAATTCCTACCTTTGCACTCCCAAAATAAAGACCCAGTTCATCATTCCAATCATGGCAAATTTTTTCCGGAAACTCAAAGGACTGGCTGCAACGCCTAATTTCCACATATTGCTTGCGCTCAGTGCCGCCCATTGTCTCAATGATCTGCTCCAGTCAGTCATCACGGCTGTCTATCCCATGCTAAAAGCTGACCTCGGTATTAATTTTGCCGAAATCGGTCTCATCACGCTTGTCTATCAGCTTGCTGCCTCTATCTTTCAGCCGGTGGTAGGCTATGTGTTCGACCGCCGTCCGTTCGTGTGGAGTCTTCCGATTGGCATGTGTTCCACGGCAATCGGTATCCTGCTTTTCGCTTTCAGTACATCCCTTCCCGGCATCCTCTTTGCCGTGTTCATGGTGGGTCTGGGCTCTTCGACTCTCCATCCGGAGGCTTCGCGCATCACTTCGCTTGCCGGCCGTCAACGGCGTGGTTTTGCGCAGTCGGTCTTTCAGGTCGGTGGCAATTTCGGCGGCTCGATCGGTCCGCTGCTTGTAGCTCTGATCGTCGCTCCTCATGGTCGTCAGTATGTAGCTCTGTTCCTGATCTTTGCCCTGCTATGTTTCCGAGCCATGGCACCGATATGCCGCTGGTACGCCTCATATCTCCGCGATGTGCGTAGCCGTGAGGTCCGAGCCGAACGCAAGGCGCATCTTCCGCTGTCTAAATCTCGCACAATCTTCACTATCTGTGTCATAGTCATACTGATTTTCTCGAAGTATGTCTATATGGCGAGCCTTTCGAGCTATTATACATTCTATCTCATCGACCGTTTCGGGATCACAGTGTCGCTTTCGCAGATCTGTCTTTTCGTATTTGTGGTCTCGACAGCTGTCGGCACTCTTGTCGGCGGTCCCGTCGGTGACCGTTACGGACGTAAGACGGTGATATGGATATCAATACTTGGGACTGCACCGTTCTCGCTGCTTATGCCTCATGCTGGCCTTTCGCTAACAATCGTCCTGAGTTTCTGTGCGGGCTTCATGCTCTCGTCGGCGTTCCCGGCCATACTGCTTTACGCGCAGGAGCTTCTTCCGACAAAACTCGGCATGATCTCCGGCCTTTTCTTCGGCTTCGCTTTCGGTGTGGGTGGCATTGCATCGGCTGTCCTCGGTGATTTCGCTGACGCTTACGGCATTGAAGCCGTCTATCGTTTCTGCGCCTACACCCCCCTGCTCGGCGTTGTAGCCCTCCTCCTTCCTGACCTCAAGAAACGTTCCCTCCCTCCGGCATAAATTATCATTACGCGGAATAAAATTTAAACTATCATTTAGGCGGAATAAGATTAAAAATATCATTTAGACGGAATAAAATTTGTAGGGACGCGGCACGCCGCGTCCCTACAACTCATCGGGAAAAATTCCCTACAAATTATAGGGAAAAATCCCTGCAAGTCATAAGAAAAGATATAGATATAGGTATTATCTATACTCTACACCTATTCCTCTATACTTTACACTTTCCCCTCTATATTTTTATTCTCCCCTTCCTGCTTGTCGAATTGATTGTACGCTTCGACTATGCGCTGCACGAGGGGATGGCGGACAATGTCCTTTTTACCGTATTCGATGCGTCCTATACCGGGGACATCCTTCAGCACCTTCAGTGCTTGGATGAGACCTGACGTGACTGACCTTGGGAGATCGATCTGTGTGGCATCGCCGGTTATGATCATCTTGGCATTCATGCCAAGACGGGTAAGGAACATCTTGATCTGCTGCACGGTAGTGTTCTGAGCCTCGTCGAGCACGATGATTGCATCGTTGAGCGTGCGGCCGCGCATGAACGCCAATGGTGCGATCTGTATGACGTTTGTCTCCATGTATTCCTTAAGTTTCACGGCCGGAATCATGTCCTCCAGAGCATCGTAGAGGGGCTGGAGATACGGATCGATCTTGTCCTTCATGTCACCGGGCAGAAAGCCGAGCTTTTCACCTGCCTCCACAGCCGGACGCGACAGGATGATCTTGCGGACCTCGCGGTTCTTCAGGGCGCGCACGGCAAGAGCGATGGCAAGATAGGTCTTACCAGTGCCGGCAGGACCGAGAGCGAAAGTCAGGTCATTTTCATGTACCGACTTTACCATGAGGCTCTGATTTGTGTTGCGCGGGCTGATAGGCTTGCCGTTTATACCGTAGATGATCACATCGTCATGCTTGGGTGTTTCAGGCGATTTCCCCTTGACGATATCGAGGATCACGTCCTCAGTGAGCTTATTGTATTTGACACAGTATTCTTCGAGTTCCTTTATGCGTTTTTCAAATTCAGCGGTTTCCTGCTCATCGCCGATCACCTTTATCACCGATCCTCTCGCAGCCATGCGGAGTTTCGGAAAGAGGTTGCGTATCAGCTGCATGTTGCAGTTGTTGACTCCGTAAAAATTCACCGGATCAACATTATCTATAATAACAATTCGTTCAATCATGAGAATTAATGTATATGATCTGATTAAAGATAAGTAACTCTTAAAAATTAATTTATACGATGTGTGAGATTTATTTTGAGATAAAATCCGAGAATGGTGATGGAGCGTATAGGATATACAGTCCGATGAATGGATTTTAGCCAAAATAAAGCCATAGAGAGTATAAAAGTCCCGCAAGGGTTACTAACGAAAAAACTTATTGACGTTTTAATATTTAAGAGTTGGTTAAGGTAAATTGTTTAGTGTTATGGCTTGTCTCTACTTGCTACTCAATATTTTGTGGCTCGGTGCTCTGTTCCGGCTTTTCGATAACGATTCTGTCATTTCCCTTCTTGAGCTTTTTGAAGGGAATGGTGTACATAAGCGAGAAGTTGCCGGTCATGGATGCACCGCGTTTGCCGAAACCGGGGATGAACATCGGTTCTCCCACAGGATTTTTGCTCTCGTGCATGACCGAGTGATAGATGATGTTCCATCCGAGCGACCACGCCTTGTAGATCTTAACTTTCAGTCCGAAAGTTATCTCGATGTAACCTACGGTGGATCTTTGATCAGGGATGGTGAAATGCGACGGATCATTCCAGTAGCCTTCATCGACCGTCACGTCTGTAACGCTCCATTTGAAGTTGGTCAGACCGTAACGCAGACCCATCTGCAGTTTGTAGTCGGGATTTGAGTTGTAAAAGAAATTATAGGACGCACCAAGTTTCACGTAGGGCGACACGGGAGTCCTGAACGTGAAGTTAGATCCGTCGGGGGTGTCGTTGCAGTTATCCACTCCGATGGCGAGGAAGGGAAAATAGCGGTTATGGAGGCTGACTTCAGCCCATACGTCGCCGAGTCCGTAGTGAGATCCGGTGGCGCGCATGAGGCCGTTCCACAGGTTTACACCACCAATTATCTCATGGAGCAGCGGGTATTCCATCTTAGGAGGAGCAGCGAGCATTCCTGAATCGACCACTTCCTTGCCGGAGACGGTATCGACAAGGATGGTATTGCCGTTGGGATCAAGCATCTCGACGAGATTCGTGCGGTCAAGTTTCCGTTCGCGCTCCACAGTCGGTGTAGTTCCGGGTGAAGTGGGCTGGACGGGAGTGACGCGTCGCTGTGCCGACAGCTGAAGGCCGACGGCAGTCACGATTACGAGCGTCAGCAAGCGCGCCGGCAATCCGAAGGACGGACGTATGTGTGATATGAGTCTGTGCATTGTCATAGGCAGCTTCCAAGTGCTCATTCTTCCTGTACGTCCCCATCTCCATCTCCATTGCCGTCGCCGTCACCGTCACCCTCGTCAGGGTCAGCCGTGCGGAAGAAAATCTTGATCCGCTCGATGTCAAGATTCGTGATGAGTGAATCCGTGACCGCGACGGAGTCGATGAGATGAGTGGTGTAGGAGTAAGAAGTGATTAGGTAGTGATACATTGCTCCGCAGTCCTCCGATGCGAAGTAGGGTGTAGCCGTATAGTCGAAGCGGATCGTATCGACGAGCCACGGATAATCAAGGGCCTTCTGTTTGTACTTGATGTAGAACTCCGTTGAAGGACTTGTGGCACGCAGAGGAAGATAGACCTGTGAGGCGCGCGAACCCGGTCCGAGCAGGAGGGTGTCGTTGGGGGCATCGACACCTCCGACTGCGATAGAGTCGGGGAGTATGGACTCTTCGGTCGAGCTTGAGTAGAAGCCGGCGAGGGGAACCGAATTCTGATTCTCCGTACATCCGACGTTGCTGCACGCGCTCACAGCGAGCCATATCGCCACGACGACCGTGATTATGTGGAAAAAGCTTTTCACAAAAGAGAGTGGGCGTTTATATTATTGTTTATCGTGTGCGGGTTTGCCATTCAGGTCGGCATACGCGGCACGCCGCGTCCCGTAAGGATCAGAACTTACCCCATTTGACTATTTCCGAAAGCTCTTTACGCTTCTTGACGGGAGCTTCTGTCCCTTCGGCGGGATAGCCGATGGGGAGAATGGCTATGGGCTCTACGCCATCAGGTAGTCCGAAAGCCTCGCGGACGGGCTGCGGATCGAAGTTGCAGATCCAGCATGTCTCAAGTCCGATGGTCGTTGCGGCGAGACAGAGATGCTCCACGGATATTGCCACGTCGATGTCGGTGTGGTCCTTGCCGTCGCTTCCGCGGTGCCAAGCCTCGTCATGGAGACCGCAGGCCACGATAAATTCCGGTGCTGTGCGTGCCCAGTCGCGGTCATAGCTTTTCAGGATTGCAGCGCGCTGCTCCTCGGAGTCTGCCACGAGAAACATCCATGGCTGGCGGTTGCAGGCCGAGGGTGCGAGACGTGCAATGTCGATGACCGTCAGGATGGCGTCGCGCTCGACCTTGCGGTCGGAGTAGGCGCGGCATGAGAATCGCTGTTCGGCTATGCGGTATAGTTGGGGGTATGCGTTTGATTTCATTGTCAGTCCTATTTTATTGGCCGGTCAGTCTGGCCGGCGTGGTAATGCGTATGTTCTTGTTCGTTCCTCTGCCGGTGGCGGGATCTTCATTCATTCTCCTTGACTCCGAGCCACTCCTTGATCTCGTAGTGGTTGCGTCCCGGAGCGTTGCGGACAATCAGCTCGCCGATAAATCCTGTAAGGAACAGCATCGTTCCCAGTAGCATCATTGTGAGCGAGAGATAGAAATATGGTGAATCCGTCACGAGTATGTAAGGATTGCCGTGAGCCATGTCCCAGAGTTTCCCGAATCCGACCACCATGACTGCGATGAATCCGATGATGAACATGAGCGAGCCCAAGAGTCCGAAGAAATGCATCGGCTTAGCTCCGAACTTACCTGTGAACCATAGTGTTGCGAGGTCAAGATAGCCGTTGACAAAGCGGTCGAGACCGAATTTGGTGACTCCGTATTTACGTGCCTGATGATGCACCTCTTTCTCTCCGATGCGGCTGAAGCCGGCGTTCTTGGCGAGATAGGGGATGTAGCGGTGCATGTCGCCATAGACTTCGATGTGTTTCACCACATCCTTGCGGTAGGCTTTCAGGCCGCAGTTGAAGTCGTGGAGGTTCTTGATACCGCTGACCTTGCGGGCTGTGGCGTTGAAAAGTTTCGTCGGGATGGTTTTCGACAGCGGATCGTAGCGTTTGCGCTTCCAGCCCGACACGAGGTCATAGCCGTCGGTCATCACCATGCGGTAAAGTTCGGGGATCTCGTCGGGCGAGTCCTGAAGGTCGGCATCCATCGTGATCACCACGTCGCCCTGAGCGGCCTTGAAACCGGTATTAAGGGCTGGCGATTTCCCGTAGTTGCGGCGGAACGATATGCCGTGGAGTGCGGGATTCTTCTTAGTGAGGTCACGTATCACCTTCCATGAGTCGTCGGTGCTTCCGTCATCGACAAAGATCACCTCATACGTGAAGTCGTGGTCAGTCATCACGCGCTCGATCCATGCGGCAAGCTCCGGGAGCGACTCGGCTTCGTTATAGAGGGGTATGACCACTGATATATCCATTGTCTGTTGTCCTGTTGGGTTGGTTAAATTCCGGTTTGATTTTTTTGTTTGGTGAACTGTTCCTTGCCCGGTGTGATCCGGACGGAGGAAGAGGGTAGGGCTTATTCCATTCCGCGTTCCCGTCGGTGACGCGCGCTCTTGTGGCGCAGAGCGAAGAAAGAGCTGATGAGTATTGACAGGATCGATCCGCTGACGATAGCGGCCATGATGAGTTCGGAGATTATGGCCATCGGCGATGGAATGAAGTTGGCTTTTATCAATTGCTCGGCCATGTCGGCGGCCTCCTCAAGTGACGTCCCCGGAGCCTGACGCCCGACCTCCACGAGGTTCTTGAGCTGATTCAGCACAAATTCCGGCTCGATCCATTTCATGTAGATCGCAAGGAATGTGCTGCATATCAGCATACCGCACACGAAAGTCACCACGCCGAGCATCCACATCATCGGGAAGGTGGCACACTCCTGAAGCTCGCGGTCATAACGCCTGATCATCAAGAAGATCACCACCGGGACTGCAACCATCAGCGTGAACGACAGCAGGCCGAGCATGGGAAGCTTGGTGGCGAATATGGAGCTGAAAAACATCAGCGTGAGATAGAGCCCGAAGATCAATCCGAAGTCTGCGCCACGGCGGTAGGGTGAAGTTATTATTTTTCTGTCTGAAGTCATGGATTTTAAGGATGTGAGGGAAGTAAGATTCCTCACGACTTGCAAAGTTAGTTATTTTTTGGCACTTTTTCAAGAAAGTTGTAACTTTGTGCTTCCATGAATGCATTTCCTTTTAAATATATCCTCCAGCGACTCCTTATCCTGCTCGTGTTCTGCGGGCTGGGAGGATGCAGGATTAGCTATAAACTCAATGGCGCGGCCATTGACTATTCGGTCTATAAGACCATTTACGTGTCCAACTTCCCCATTCGTGCAGCTCTGGTCTATCCTCCTTTGCAGCAGACGTTTGAAAACGAGTTGTTGGACTACATTACGCGCAACACCCGTCTGCGCACCGTCGATAATCCCAACTCCGATCTTCAGCTCGAAGGCGAGATCACCGGCTACAGCCTTTCGCCGCAGGCCGTGACGGAGAACGCTTACGCCTCGCGCACGCGACTGACCATTCAGGTCAAGATCCGTTATGTCGATAATAAGGCCGAGGGCAAGGATATCGACCAGACTTTCAGTGCATACCGCGACTTTGACAGTTCGGAGATGCTCACCGATGTGCAGGATCAGCTTTGCAACGAGATCTCAAAGGAACTTGTTGATCTGATCTTCAACGCCACTCTCGGTGACTGGTAATCCGATGAGTATTTACAAAACAATCTTAGCCTGAGTCAAAATCATGGACGACGCTCTAAGCCATTACCTCCGCGCGCTTGCCGACCCCGAAATCCCGGTCAGCCTCTCAGCCGTAGAACGACTCATGAAGGATTACCCCTTCTTCACGCTTCCCGCGCTCACGCTGATGCAGCGAGAGGGGAGCGCGCTTCCTGCCGAGACACGTCGCAAGCTGCTGGAACACATAGCCCTGAATGCACCTGACCCGGCCGCTTTCGCCGCGCTTTCCGATCCTGAACGCGACACGTGGACCGATTTTTATCCCGCCGAGCGTAAAGCACCGGTGACGACCGAGAATGTCATAGATACCTTCCTCGCCACCTACGGACATTCGTCTCCTCAGGAGGATGCCTTGCTCGAACGGCTCATCTTTCACCCGACTGCGGATTATTCCATGCTCCTTGCGCGCGAAGAGCAGGAGGTTCCCGAACCGCAATCCACGGTGACCGATGATCCGCAGGATGCCCTTATCAACTCTTTTCTCCTCAAATACGGGGATTCCTCCGAAAATGAAACCCTCCCTGTGCCTGAAGCTGTTCAGGCTGCCCCGGATGTGACGGCCGAGGTGACAGGGGATGATCCGGTTGACGATGAGGTGACGGCGGAGTGCGATCCACGGCCGGCCGAATCGGTCGGCCCCGATGTTGATGCCGCCGATACGGTCGCTTCTGATGAGCCGGATGTCGCCGCGCCGGTTGACCATCCGGTGGGCATCTCAGAAGTCGCAACCGACACCTCACTTAGCGAGAGTCTTGCGAAAATCTATATACGCCGGAAGCGTTATGACAAAGCTTTTGAAATAATTCACGGTTTGAGTTTGAATAATCCAAAAAAAAGTGTTTACTTTGCAGACCAATTGCGCTTCCTGCGTAAATTAATGCTCAATTCGAGTCTGAAAGAAAAAAATAAACCATCAAATTAACTATGTATATCGTATTGATCATCCTGACGCTCATCTGCGCTGTGCTTCTCATCTGCGTTGTGCTCGTTCAGAAGTCCAAAGGCGGAGGCCTTTCATCATCGTTTGCCGGTTCAAACCAGATCATGGGCGTGCGTCGCACCAACAGTTTCATCGAAAAGCTTACTTGGGGTCTTGCAGGTGCAATCTGCGTTCTCTCGATCCTTGCCACTTTCGCAATGCCCAAGGCAATCAACCTCAATTCTTCGCGTGTGACAGCTACTCCTACCGAGCAGGTTGTTCCCGGTGACTTCAACACTGCCGCACCTGAGGCAGCTCCTGTCGCCGCTCCCGCCGCTCCTGCATCGGAGACTCCTGCTGAAGCTCCCGCAGAGACTCCCGCAGCTGAATAATCGGTCTGCCGATAGTTGGGTTGAATTATCTTATACAGCCTGCTCTGACACATTGAATTTTATTTCAAAAGTCGGTGCAGGCTTTCGTCGTTATCCCGGCCATCATCTGGAAGGGCCGTCATAATCCACAAACTTTACTGATGAAAGAATTTTATCAAATACTTCTCCGCTTTGTCCCGCCTTACAGGAAGTATCTTTTCCTGAACATATTTTTCAACTTTCTCGCAGCCTTCCTCACCCTCTTTTCGTTTGCCCTGATCATCCCCATTCTGGAGATGCTCTTCAAGGTCAAGGAGGCTGTCTATGAGTTCATGCCTGTCGGGTCAGCCTCGCTGAAGGATGTGACTATGAATAATTTCTACTGGATGACGCAGGAGTGTATCAATGACTGGGGTGCGATCCGCACTCTCGTAGCTCTCTCGGCTCTCCTCGTAGTGATGACGGCTCTCAAGACCGGGGCTACATACGCCAGCCTCTACTATGTGATCCCGATGCGCGCCGGTATCGTGCGTGATATCCGCAACTTTGTCTATGACAAGATCGTGTCGCTTCCGATATCCTACTTCACCTCCGAGCGTAAGGGCGATGTGATGGCCCGTATGACCGGTGACGTTGCCGAGATTGAAAATTCGATCATGTCGTCGCTCGACATGCTTTTCAAGAATCCCGTCATGATCATTGTCTGCCTTACAATGATGATCTTCATCTCATGGCAGCTCACCCTGTTCGTGCTCGTACTTCTGCCTATAGCAGGTATGATCATGGGGCGTGTCGGCAAGCGTCTGAAACGCAAGTCGCTTCAGGGACAGCAGCAGTGGGGTCTGATCATGAGCTATATTGAGGAAACCCTCGGCGGCCTCCGCATCATCAAGGCTTTCAACGCTGAGGACAAGGTGAGGGATCGTTTCCGCAACGGTAACCAGCGTTTTTTCAACATCACTGCTTCGGTGCAGCGTCGTCAGTCCCTCGCTCATCCCATGAGTGAGCTTCTCGGCACGCTCACTATCGCCATCGTGCTCAGCTTCGGCGGTGCACTCATCCTGACCGGAACATCAGGGATGAACGCGGCCTCGTTCATTTACTACATGGTGATCTTCTACAGCATCATCAATCCTGCTAAGGATCTCTCGAAGGCTGTCTATAACATTCAGAAAGGTCTTGCGGCAATGGAGCGTGTGGATGCCATCCTCGCCGCTACGAATCCCATCACCGATCCTGAAAAACCGAAGGAGATCAAGGATCTGCAAGGCCATATCCGCTACGATAACGTGACTTTCGGTTATGATCCTGAACTGCCGGTCGTGAAGAATATAGATCTCGATATTCCCGCCGGAAGTACGGTGGCTCTCGTCGGGCAGAGCGGAAGCGGAAAATCGACACTCGCCGACCTCCTCCCGCGCTTCTATGACATAAACAAAGGCCACATCACTGTCGATGGCTGCGATCTGCGCGACCTCCGCGTGCATGATCTCCGCAGCTGCATGGGCAATGTCAATCAGGAGGCCATTCTGTTCAACGACACCATCTTTAACAACATTGCTTTCGGCGTGAAGAACGCCACGATGGAGCAGGTCGTCGAGGCGGCCAAGATTGCCAACGCGCATGAGTTCATCCTCGCCACCGAACAGGGCTATGAGACCAATATCGGTGACCGTGGCTGCCGTCTGTCAGGCGGTCAGCGTCAGCGGCTGTCCATAGCGCGCGCCATCCTCAAGAATCCGCCGATACTCATTCTTGACGAAGCAACCTCCGCTCTCGACAGCGAGAGCGAGAAGCTTGTGCAGGAGGCTCTGGAACGGCTGATGAAGGACCGCACCACGCTCGTCATCGCCCACCGCCTTTCGACCATCAAGAATGCCGACTTGATCTGTGTGCTCCATGAGGGTGAGATCGTCGAGCGCGGTACCCACGATGAGCTTCTCGCACTAAACGGCTACTACACCCGCCTCGTCGAGATGCAGTCGATGAAGTGATAAGTATGAAAAAATAATAATTTGATCCATGAAAAAATTTCTCAACGCATTTTTGGCGTTTCAGATTGTTTTTTTTGTTGCTGCAATCCTGCTCTGGTTCAACAATGAGCTTAAAACCAGTGCTTTGATTCTTGATGTGGTTGCGGTCGCAGTGTTTTTCGGCTACTATCTTGTTTCCGTTAAGGAGCTGCGCAAGCGGAGCTGACGTATGTCTTTACGGAGCGTGAGGCCTACTCTCCATTTTACATGGATTCATTCGTGGATTTAAGCATTTTGTTGGCAAAATGTTGGTAAATGGCTAAATAATATGTATATTTGCCATGAAATTATCTTAAACACGCTTTCCTGTCCTCAGCCTGTGCCGATTCGGCTGAGCCTCTGGCTTGACATAGTGCTTCAATCTTTGTCGGACGGAAGTGACTTTTTGACTTTTGCAACATGGAAAAAATTGACAATTTAGACAGGAAAATCTTAGAGATCATCATGCGCAACGCGCGCATTGCATCCAAAGACGTCGCACAGGAATGTGGCGTATCCCGTGCAGCCATCCATCAGCGCATTCAGCGTATGATAGATCTTAATGTCATTACAGGTTCGGGTTATCTTGTTGATCCGAAGGTGCTTGGCTACCGCACATGTACTTATATCGGTGTAAATCTCGAACGTGGAGCCATGTACCGCGAGGTAGTGCCTCAACTCGAAAAGATACCCGAAATCGTTGAGTGCCATTACACCACCGGTCCTTACTCAATGCTTATCAAGCTCTTCGCCCGTGACAATGAGCACCTCATGGAGCTTCTCAACGACAAGATTCAGATGATCCCCGGCGTTGTGGGCACTGAGACCCTTATCTCGCTTGACCACAGTATCAGCCGTGTCCTCCCCGTCACTTACTGCGATTAATCTCCATTATTCCCTATACCGGCCCCTTCGCCTCTGTTCTATCTGATGGCGCAGGGGCCGTTAATTTTTCGCTTTATCACTGACAGTTATGCCTATCGGCCCAATGGTCAGATGAGTATTTCCGTTTCGTCTGATCCATTACCGTTAAGAAACATGATGTAGTATATTGGCAGATACGTTACATCACCTTTTATCGTGACCTCACGTGCGTTGGAAAAGACGTAGCCGTTTCCGATGTTGTATTCCGGAGTGGCGAGCAGTTTGTTGAGCGCACTGTGGACGGTGTAGTCTTTACCTGATTTTATTTCGATCGGAAGAGCCTCCAGTGTTGTGAAATCATCTACAAGATAATCCACCTCACCTTTTGATTTATTATCGTAATAGTAAAGCGAGTGATTATGAGCAGCCAGTTCCGTGGCGGCCACACATTCATAGACGGCACCGAGATTTATGCTGCACTCGTCGTCGAGTATGGGTCGGATATTGTTTCGGTAAAGCAGGCCGGTCATCAAGCCGACATCGTTAAGATAGAGTTTCAATAAATTCTTTTGTCCTGATTCAACGAGAGGAAAGGAGGGATTGGATACAGCCTTTACCTCAAGGGCTATTCCGGAGGCTGAGAGATAGTCGATCTCCTCCATATAGTCACTGGCGTGCTTGCCTGATTTCCCTTCGATGTCTTTATAGACAAGTCGTTTTTTCTTATTCTCCATATTGGATGGTATCATTTCATAGATACGGCTTATACGCAGACGGTGTTCTTCATCATATTTCGATGCGTCAATGGCATATAATGTGTGGATGTCACGCTGAATTTCACGGATTTTGACAAGATTTCGAGTCTCTATATAGGCATTTACTGCATCGGGAAATCCGCCTGTGAGCAGATAGCGTTTGAAAAGGTCGAGAATCTTTTTGTGTAAAGCTGGTTCAAGGCTTTGACGTGCGTTGAAGCACACCTCCATTTCTCTGATTACATTGTGTCCCACACCATTGGCAATAAGAAATTCTTCAAAGTCGAGAGGATACATCTTGACGATATTAATACTGCCGAGTGGAATGGATGTGGTGGTTCTCAAGGCTATTCCGAGCATTGAGCCGCTGGCAGCGTAGGCAAAACGATTGTCGGCGCGCAGAAATTTCAGCAGTGTGAACAAGTGGGGGTACTGCTGGATCTCGTCAAGAAAAACAAGAGTGTCTTTACGGTTTCCCATACGGTCACCGGCTATCGCGCTTAGATTGAGATAAAACTCCTCTATATTTGTGATCTTTTCAAAAAGACGGTCACCCTCGTAATCTTCAATCAGATTGATCTCGATTACATTTTTAAAGAGTTTCTCGGCCACATGGCGTATGATATAGGATTTCCCTATCTGTCGTGCACCTGTGACAACTAAAATCTTATCAGAATCATTGGAGAGATGCCTGTATATGGTGGATTCAATCTTTCTGTAAAGCATGATCTTACACTTTTCGTAATAAAATTATGTCACAAAACTACACTTTTCCAATAAAATAAGCAAGTAAAAACCACACTTTTCCAATAAAAAAGTAGCTCTGAAACTACACTTTTCCATAAAAATCAGCAGCTAAAATATACACTTTTCCTATAATTGTATTTATAGTTTTGCTCGTTAAAAAGGTGTATTTTTAGTATGAAAATATATAAATTTCGATATTTGTTAAATTGCTGAATAACAGCTGTATATTTTGTGAATTCGGCAAGTTGAGACGATTTCGTTCGGCAAGTTGAGGCTGGTGATGACGGATGGATGTGTTACCATTTATGGATGCCGGCGTGCTATAGCATTACGTCTGATCCTTTTATTCCTGACTTTGGAGACTGTTGGGGTAGGGATATACTGGTCCGTGTCCGTCGGTATGACCGGAATATCAATCTGTGAGGACTGATGCCCGTTGGCGCATAGCGGTAATGAACCCGGCTTTGATTCACTGAGAGGGGACGACGCACAGTCCGGCCCGTTGTCCGCCGTCGTTTCATCCGTCTGCGTTCCAGAGGATTCAGACACCTTTCCAATGCCCTTTGCAGCACGGCGTTCGGCGGCACGGCGACGTGCGTCAGCCGAGCGACGGATAGCTTGATCGATGTCGTGACGCAGACATATAAAGATAGTCAGCAGAGTCTCGTCGGTCCACCGGCGTTGCGGACACTCTCCACGGAGCATATACGCATTGACGAGTTTCATAAGCTCGTCGGTCCATAAGCGGCCATAGCCTAAATCCTTGAAAATCTGTTCGCCTTTAGCCCTTAATTTTTCATAGAAGGCCCGTGATACCGGATAGAGCCAAGCTTCTTTCTGAGTCTTGGCTGATTTCAGTTGTCGGTTATTCATGGAGAGATTGAAATGAGAGTGGGAGATGTTTTTGAATGATTCAGGTGGTTGTGCTAAGATGTATTACTTGGCTACACACGCAGGATGCTGCAAAATTACTACAGTAACCATCCATTAAGGTGCGATAATGAAAACGCCGGCTAAAAATACATTCACCGAAATACCCCCATCAGAGCCAGTCATTTCCATCAGGGTCCGTCACCCTTTCAAATTTTGTAGGGGCGCATTTCAATGCGCCTCCATCACGGTACAATCCAATTCGTTAATACCTTCAACCTCACTGCCAGCCCACAACCAAGCGGACGGACACCCCACGCTTCGCGGTTCAACAAAAACGTGGCCGACTGATCCATCCGTTTGGTCAAGGTGGGGCTACTTATAAAAAAGATGGTGCAGCCCAAACTATGGACTGCACCATCTGATATGACTGTTAACGCCCGGTTTTTAGAGTTCGATAAGCTTCTTGATCTGCTTTTCGAGAGTCTCCTTAGGCTGCGCTCCGGCAAGACGGAGATCGCGTACCTGCTCACCGTTCTTGAAGAAAAGGATGGTGGGGATTGACATGATGCGGAACTGGGTAGTGAGATCGTTCTCCTCCTCGATGTTGTACTTACCGATAGCTACAGTGTCCTTGTATTCCTCGGCGAGTTCTTCAACGACGGGTGCCATGCGCTGGCAGGGTCCACACCAAGTTGCCCAAAAGTCGATTACTACGGGTTTGCCGGAGGCGATGATGTCGTGTACGTTCTGGTCAGTGAATGTCATGATGATATTTGTTTGAAGGTTGTTATGCTGAGTTATTTTTTTGTTGGTACAAAATTACGCAAATTTCCCGAAAGAACCTCTAAAATAAACCGATACTATTTATTAAGAATCCTATTAATTTGTGTAATAGTATTTAAAGGATTTCCTGACCGTGCGACAACCTTACCGTCCGGTCCGAAAAGAATAAGCATCGGGAGGACGCGGAATCCATAGTCGGTCATGGGTGTATCGCCACAGTCAATGATCTGAGGCCAAGGGTAGGCATGTTGCTCTATGGCTTTGATTGAGCTTTGTGGTCTGTCACTCACGGCCACGCCGATTATTTCGAAACGGCCGTCGGCCTTGAGATTCTGGTAGAGCGGTTTCAATGTATTTGTGGCCATCTTGATGCATCCTCCACACCAGCTTGCCCAGAAATCCACGAGTACATATTTCCCTTTTCCGACATAGTCCGAGAGTCTGACGTCCTCACCTCCGGGTGTCTTGCCGGAGATATCGACAAACGGTTGGCCGATCCATGTGGAGCGCATACGGTTGAAATCCTGATCGGATATCTTGAATCTCTCACGTTCGCGCACATGCGGGGCCACGAGCGCATAGACCTCGCTCCATTCATCAGGCGAACAGAACTCTGTGTAATTGGCCAAGGCCATTTCACCAAAGGCATTGTCAGGATTGCTCACGATCACCTCACGGAGCAGTCCGGGAACTTCATCAGGGGTGGCATTGGAGAGTTTTTCTGTAAATTCCTGTGATTTACCGAAAAGAGGTCCGCCGGAAATCTGCCGGGCATTATCAATATCCACTGTCGATGTCCCGTCCTCGACGATGAGGGCACAACTGATTTTCTTAGTCTCTTTGGAATAGCCCAGTAGGCTTCCGGCGAAGCTGACATCGCTCTGGCCTTGAAGTATGAATCGACCGTCGCGGATAGTATCGGAAGCAACGGAGCCTCCGCCGAAGTTGTCATAAAGGGAGATCTGACAACCTTCGAACGCAGGATCTGAGACCTGTCCTTCTACCCGGTAGCTGAACGCGGAGCAGTGTGAGGAAAGAGTGATAATGGATATAAGAGTTAGAAATAATTTTCTCATGATGCATGAATTTTTTGTTGCGAAGGGATACTCGAAATCAAGTTAAACCAAATAAATTGTCTCGTCTGAATTGTCAGAAACGCTGAATATTAATTGTATGTACTGCTTTTCTGACATGAAGGAGATCATGTTTGGATATGGTTAGTCATTGATACTGAAATGAATATCCTCTTCGGAGAGCGTATCGACGAGTTTTCGCGAGATAGGAATGCGGCGGTTGGAGCGCAGATGGAGCGAGCGGTTGATCGACGGATCGAAGATACGGAAGGTCAGCTCGCCTTGTGCTGCGGGATCACGCTTGATCTCCTCCTCGATCAGTTCCTTGATATGCTGGGTCACCTTGTCAGATGGGAGGTCGATCGTTATTGAGTTGATGAGCTTCCCTTTGACATCGCTGAGCAGCGTCATGCTGAGGATGTTGAAGCGCACGGGCGATGACGGAAAACGCTTCTCGAAGCGTCCGCGGATGAGGATGGGCGTACCGGGGACACCGTAATTGTGGAAATTGATGTAGTTCTGCTCAAAGAGCATGAATTCCGCGCTTCCGGTGTAGTCCTCGATTTTCAGGATGCCGAACTGGCCGCCGTTGCGTGCCGGACGGCTGGTGAAATCCACCACCATGCCTCCGAACATCAGTTCCGTTCCCTCGATCGGCTCGGCCTCGTTGTAGCCCTTTATTGTACATGTGCCATAGGTCAGTTCCATGTAGTAGGGATCGAGCGGATGTGCGGAGAGATACATCCCGACGAGCTCGCGCTCACGTTCGAGTTTCACGGCTGCCGCCCATTCTTTCTGTGGAACCATCGGCGGACGGCCTGCTGTAGTCATATCTACGTCGTCGCCGAAAAGCGACATGGCAGCGTTGTGCTTGTCGTTCTGGAACGCCTGACCGTAGCGGACAAGAGTCTCGGTAAAGACTTCGCCACGTGGATTCTCATAGAAGAAATCCTCGCGTTTGACGCCCTCGAAACTGTCAAATGCACCTGCATAGACAAGGTTTTCAAAAACTCGGCGGTTAACTGCCGACGAGGGTACACGCTCCACGAAGTCATAGATCGACTCAAACGGACCTCTCTCCTTGCGCTCGTTGATTATGGCCTTGACCACGTTCTCGCCTACGCCCTTGATGGCTGCGAGTCCGAAGCGGATGTCGCCGTGGGTATTGACACCGAACTCCACAAAACTTTCGTTGATATCCGGACCGAGCACGGAGATCTTCATGCGCTTGCATTCGTCCATGAAGCCTGTGAGCTTGTTGATGTCCGAGCGGTTGCGCGTGAGCACGGCGGCCATATATTCCGACGGATAATTAGCTTTGAGCCAAGCCGTCTGGAAGGCCACCCATGAGTAGCACGTGGCGTGTGACTTGTTGAACGCGTAGGAGGCGAATTTCTCCCAGTCGGCCCAGATCTTTTCGAGCACCTTCGGGTCATGGCCGTTGGCCTGTCCGCCTTTCAGGAAGAGCCCTTTGAGCTCGTTCATCTTGTCGATAAGCTTCTTACCCATCGCCTTACGCAGTGTGTCGCTCTGGCCTCTGGTAAAGTTGGCGAGCAGACGTGACAGGAGCATGACCTGCTCCTGATAGACCGTCACACCATACGTGTCCTTCAGATATTTCTCCATGATAGGAATATCGTAGGTGATGGGGCTGCGGCCATGCTTGCGGGCAATGAAGTCGGGGATATAGTCCATAGGCCCCGGACGGTAGAGGGCATTCATGGCTATGAGGTCCTCGAAGGTGGAGGGCTGGAGTTCGCGGAGATACTTCTGCATACCGGCGGACTCGAACTGGAACGTACCGACCGTGTTGCCCTGACTGTAAAGTTCGTAGGTTTTCGGATCGTTGATGTCGATATTGTCGATATCAACATCGATTCCGCAGGTCTGCTTTATGTTGGAGATCGCTTCCTTGATGATCGAGAGTGTCTTGAGTCCGAGGAAGTCCATCTTGATTAGACCGGTATCCTCGATGATCGAGCCTTCGTATTGCGTCACGATCATCTTGTCGTTCTCCTTGGAATCGACGCTCTTATCCACGGCTGTGGCCACCGGGACCCAGTCGGAGATCGGGTCACGGCAGATGATCACACCGCAGGCATGAACACCCGTGTTGCGGACATTGCCTTCGAGACGGCGGGCATATTCGAGGGTCTCGCGTATGAGGTAGTTGTTGGAGCTTAGTTCGGTTGCGAACTCCGGGACATATTGGTAGCAGTTCTTCAGATTGGTTTTAAGCGTTTTGCCGTCAGGTCCGTCAGGCATTCGCTTAGGGACAAGGTTGGCAATACGGTTGCTCTCGGCAAGCGGTAGCTGCTCCACGCGCGCCACATCCTTGATGGCCGATTTGGCCGCCATCGTACCGAAGGTGATGATATGGGCCACGTTGTCCTCGCCATACTTCTCCGTCACGTAGTGGAGCACGTCGGCTCGTCCGTCATCGTCGAAATCCACATCGATATCAGGGAGTGATATACGGTCGGGGTTGAGGAAACGTTCGAAAAGGAGGTCGTATTTGATAGGATCTACCTGCGTGATACCCAAACAGTAAGCAACCACACTACCTGCGGCTGATCCACGGCCCGGTCCGACGCTCACGCCAAGTTTGTGGCGTGCCACGTTGATGAAGTCCTGCACGATGAGGAAGTAGCCGGGGAAACCCATCGTCTTCATGATATAAAGCTCGAAGCGTATGCGCTCTTCCAGTTCGGCTGTGAGAGGAGAGCCGTAGCGGCGTTCCGCACCCTCGTAAGCGAGTTTCGACAGGTAGTCGGCCTCGAATTTTATGCGGTAGAGCTTGTCGTAACCGCCGAGTTTATCGATCTTTTTCTGGGCGGCTTCAGGCGAGAGGACCACGTTGCCGTTCTCGTCGCGTGTGAACTCGTCAAACAATTCCTGCTCGGTGATGCGGCTGCGGTATTCCTCCTCCGTTCCGAAATCGGCAGGGATTTCGAAGAAGGGCATGATCGGTGGATGGTCAATTGAATAGACTTCCGTCTTGTCGAGGATCTCAAGCGTATTTTCAAGAGCTTCAGGCAGGTCGGGGAAGATCGCTGCCATCTCGTCCTGTGACTTGAACCACTCCTGTTTGGTGTAGCGCATACGGTCAGGATCGGCCACATAGTTGTTGGTCGATATGCAGATCAGGCGGTCATGAGCCTCGGCATCCTCGGCGTTGATGAAATGGGAGTCGTTGGTGGCCACGATCTTTATGCCATGTTTGCGGGCGAGATCTATGAGGACGGGATTAACTTTCTCCTGTTCGACGTATGTCTCGCGGTTGCCGCCGGGAGCGTTGGTTTTATGACGTTGTAACTCAATATAATAGTCATCGCCGAAGGTTTCCTTGAACCACAGCACCTGCTTTTCGGCTTCCGCGAGGTTGCCTTCGGCTATCAGACGGGGGATCTCGCCACCGAGACAGGCCGAACAGACGATCAGTCCCTCACGGTGGGCGGCGAGGGTTGTTTTGTCAGTTCGAGGATGGTGGTAAAAGCCTTCGGTATGGCTTTGGGATACGATTTTGATGAGGTTCTTGTAGCCTTTCAGGTTTTTGGCTATCACGACGAGGTGACGGCCCTTGTCCGTTTTGTCCGAGCGGTCTGAGAGAGAGCCTTTGGCCACATACATCTCGCAGCCGAATATGGGTTTGAAAGCGAGTTTCTTCTCTATTTTCGCTATCTCCGGCGCAAGCTCGGCTGCCACTTTGTCGGCTTCCCCTTCGGGAGCTTCCTCGATTTTCTTTTTGAGGTCGGCAAGCTTGCCTTTGTATTTACCCTTGACCTTATTGACATAGTTGAAATACTCCTTGATACCGAACATGTTGCCATGATCGGTCAGGGCGAAGCCGGGCATACAGAGATCCATCGCCTTATCGACAAGCCCCGTCACCGAAGCCTGCCCGTCAAGGAGGGAATACTGACTATGTACGTGAAGATGAACGAATTGCTGCATATTTTATAATGAATGGTTTATAGGTTGGAAAGAGAACCATTTCTAATGCAAATATACGCAAATAAGCCGAAATGACCGGCCGGTCATTTCATAAATCTTCCTAAAAGGATTGGAATGATAGAATGAAAGGATCGTGCTATTTGAGTGCTATCAGTGGCTTCTGAGAGTAGTAATTTTACAGATTTTGTTGTAAACAGTTATTGCCGGCCTGATACGATCTCCTCCTCATCCTTCATCATTCCGGCTACGTTGATAGGTGGGATCATCAGATTAGCAAATGGAGTGCCTTCTGTTTTGCAGAATAAAATACCGCGTGATGTTCCGATTGTGTGGACTGCCAGTAGCTCCATGACTGATTTGGGGATAGCGATTCCATCCACTCTCTCAAATTTTATCCAGTCGTCAGGGTGGATCACGAAATCGCACTGTGATTTAAGAATGAGAAATAGTTCCTCTTCAGTGGAGAAGCGGTAACCTACCTCACAAGAAATCTGACGTGTCTCTTCGGAATACTGAAATTTCAGTTCTGTGGATAGGGTTATCTCTTTTCCCTGACAGTTGTCGTTTAAGATAGCAAATTGATTTATTGCGATCTTGGACATATTGAATCGTATCATCAGGCAATCTTATTAGAGGTTATTAAAGATTTGGAATCAGTTACCCAGTTATTTTCGTTTCCGATTATCGTGGCTGAGCACCGGATAGGTTTAAAACCGGAAATTTCAGTGAACTTCGCGTTTTGTGAATGACGGGTCTTTAAAGCAAAATTTCTTGTGTATGTATTGCAATATCTCCAGTCTGTAGGACGGATATAACTTTCGAGAGCCACCTGTCTGCTGTATCGTTTGGGTACGAATTCAATACGTGGCACCATCTCGCATGCGAGTGCCAATTGGGTTAGCTTTGACAGCTTATGGTCAAAATCACCGTTGAGTATCTGCGAGACGTAGCCTTTTGACACTCCGAGCCGTGTGGCAAATTCGGCACGTGTCATATCATTCTCTTCAAGATAGCGTCTGATGTTGTCTTGGAGCGACAATTGGATGAGCTGGGTCCAATAGGCCGGTGAATCATATTTATTTCTATTCTTGTTGAGCTTCATTGTCATCTTCGTCATTGTCCCTGATCGGAATTTCGTCGGGGATGTTGTTGAAATGTTTGAATATCTTGGCTATGTCCTTCTCTTGTCCTTTCTTGTAACCACCGAGAACTATATAGTAGTCAGGCGGGACTTTGAGTGTGTAGATCCTCAGATGTTTTGATTTGAATTCCCACACGTCTTTTCTGTCATATTTCCCTCCGGAGATATGCCGGTATTTCGATTTCGGTAGATTATTGTTATCCACTTTGTCCATCAGAGCCATGATTGAATCCAGCTCATCTAATTCGGATTGCTGTCTTAGTGACTGCGCGAACTCTTCATAGAAATTCCTTCCGTTCTTATAGAGCAGATAAAAATCATACTTCGGGTTGTTGATGTCATCGATCGGGCAGAGGTGGAAATCTTCCATTTACGTAGGGATGAAGGAGGGATTGTAACTCTGCAAAGATAATGTATTTATGCTGAATCAACAAGCGGAATTTCATAAAAGTTTATTTTAAACTAAACTTTTCCGACCGGTTGTCATAGTTAAGGAGCTACAGCGATCCGTAATTATTGATTCTGGAGCAGGGTGATTGCGAAGTCGAGGATGGTGTCGTGGCCGGAGAGGGCTGCGGCGGGGTCCATGTCGATGGCGCAGCCTTCGGTCGGTTCTACGCCATATTCGGTACTGTGACCTTCAGCGTCGAGCATCGAGCAGGCGGAGAAACGGACGGACCATCCGCAGGGGAGTTCGGAGGAGAAGGGCATACCCGATCCGCCTCCGGTGGTTGCACCGACCACACGCACACCGGGGAGAAGCTTCATGATGGACACGAAATTGTTGGCTGCGGAGAAGGTCGAGCGATTGGCAAGAACGATGACCGGTTTACCCCAGTGGATGCGCCAAGTCTCGGCGGGATTATATTTGATTTCGTAAGGCTCGGAAAAGTCTGAGTGCCCCGGACCGGTCTTGTGGGAGATATAGCCCACTACGGTAGGCCCGTCGATAAAGCGACTGACGAGTGTCCGGACATTCGTAAGATCTCCGCCGCCGTTGTCGCGCACGTCAATGATAAGTCCCTGAGTATTTTTCAGGAAGAAAAGCACGTTGTCAAGGTTGCCCTCTCCGATAGGGTTGGAGAAGGATGAGTACTGGATATAGCCGATGTTCTCCGACAGGATGCCGAAAAGCATACCGGAGCTCTGGCGGTAATTGAAGTTGAAATATGACTGCTCGATGAGGCGTGCCGAGAAGTTCTGCGGGTAGTCGCTCCACCATTTGCGGTAATAGGAGGTGTTGAACGACGATGATAGGTTGACATGACCGTCCTTCAGCTCGTCGAGCATATCGGCGCAGACCAAAAACAGTTCCTCGGAAGTCATTTCCGGACCGATACGGCGTGAATAGGTGTCATGCACGGCATCCCAGTCAATTCCTTTCTGGTCAAGGAAGCAGTAATGCTCGTCGATAATGGTCCAGAGAGCCTCGAAATTGCCTCGCGGATTGTCAGCAAATTCCCGTACCTCATGGCATGACGTGGTCGTCAGTGTGAGGAGAACTCCTGCGGCAAGCACTATGATGTTGCGTAAGCGGATCATGGTCGGATTATTTATTGGATTAGTAGAGAGCGTTGATCATGCGGGCTTTGTCAGACAGACTCTTGCGCGGGTTTACCGAGATCCACTCGCCACTCACACCGAGAGTGAAAGAGTGGTTGAAGATATGGGTCACGACATCGTTGACTTTCGATGAGAAGATTGAGCCGTGATAGCCTACGCGCAGATTGGTGTCACCGAAGTGGAGGTCGGCGGAGAGCTGATTGTCAAGCTTGAAATAGTTGCCCCACCAAGCGGCATGTGCGAGACCTTTGTGATCACCGAGATAGATTTCGTAGTACAGCTCACCGTAGTCTGGAGCGAAAAAGACGCCTGTGACGGGGAGCGTGGGCTGATAGGTGAGTGTTACGGGAAGCCGCCAGAGTTTTGTGCGCCACGATGCGAAACCAGTGAGATTGACCGTCCATGCTGCTTTAGCCGAGGCGGGATTGTTGCTGTTGCGGGCGTTGTATAGACAGCCAGCTTCGATCCCGGTCGATCCACCGATGGCAAGGGTAAGGTCTGGCGTGAAGGTCCGGAACTTGCGCATCATGCCCCAGTCGGCCGTCAGCATGAGATCCCACATAGTGGCATTGCCAGCGGGATTGTCAGTCTTGTCGAGACCGAGGTTGAAGTGCAGCCGCATCGTCCATTCTTCCGGGGCGAAGCGCATGGCCTGATATCGTTGATAGTCAAGACCGACGTGCCAACCGGCGTATTTTATCGGAGTCAGGTAGGTATCGGTCAGGCGGCCAGACCCGTATTCGACACTATAGGCCGCAAAGACAGGGCGGATAGGCTGGTCGGCAAGCAGCCGGCTGTCGTTGTCGCTGTCGGCAGCCCCCGCCGGTAAGACTGACAGGAGCACCGTAAGCAAGGGAATGAAAATACGGGTTATCATGTGTGTGGATCGGTTTATAAGCACGTAGCAGAGAGTGAGGGTTGCTGATGGATGAGGTCGGCTCACGCAAGGAAGAGCACTATCAGACTGGAGAATACGAGGATGATGTTGGCGGCGGCGTATGTGACCGTATAGCCGATCATGGGGACGTTGCTCTGGAGCGTTTCCTGAATGGCACCTATCGAGGCGATGCCGCAACGTGCGCCGGCCACGCATCCCAAGGTCTCCGGAGAGGAGAAACGGAATATCTTGCGACCGATGAAGATGTTGAGCGTCAACGCCACGATCGTGCAGGCTATGCCGATGAAGAAGAGTCCGAAGCCGGCTTGATGCAGTCCGGCGAGGAAGGTGGTTCCGGCATTAATTCCGACGACGGCGATGAACATGTTAAGACCTAAGTTGTCGAGAATCCATACGACGGGTGAGGGGATACGTCCGAATGTAGGACGACGCTCGCGCAGCCATCCCAGCAGCAGGCCACCGATCAGTGCACCGCCGCTCGAACTGAGTGAGAGGGGGACACCGTGGATCTTTATTGAAAGTACGCCCAACAGACAGCCGAGGGCGATTCCGAAGCCGAGAAGCACCATGTCAGTTTCGGTGCGTTCGCGGTCAGCGTAACCGATCTTTTCTGCAGCGGCCGCAACATTGTCGTGGAGACCAACTAGTGTCAGCACGTCGCCGCGCATAAGGCGGAGACGGTTTTTACCGGGTAGGTTCATACCTGTGCGTTTGATCGAACCTACAATCACGCCTCTCATGTAGGGTTGCTGACGGAGTTCGCCGAAAGTCATTCCGTCCGAACCGCATTTCGAGATGGTCACATCGAGTTGCTCCGCTCCGAAGTTGAGGAGTTCGGGATCAACCACCTCAGTGCCCAAGGGGCTGACATCACTGACCATGACCTCACGGCGTGCGCTGAAGACGATGGTGTCGCCACGGCTGACTGTGAGATCATCTGCCGGTTCGCAGATTTCACCGGCTATCCTGAGACGCTCGACGAACACGCGCAGTCCGGCGTTTTCGAAAAACTTTTCGATCTCGGCTACCGTGTGGGGTTGTTCGAAATATTTTCCATCGGCCTTGAATGCTCTGAATGACACCGGGCGGCGTGCGTTGATATACCCGTCGGCGGGTTCATAGACACCGTCGTCAAGTTCGGCTTCGATTGCCGCTGTCTCGCAAAGGACTTTCGAGAGCCCTCCGAGCAGCCACGGTCCGACGTTGGACAGATACCATGCCGTTCCGATTGTTCCGAAGATATACGTGACAGCATAGCAGGCGGTTATCATGGCTATGGTGGATTCGCGCGTCTGATCGGACATCTCAAGTGAGCGCAGGGTCTCGCTCATCACGCCGAGGGAGGCGGATGCAGTCTGCGATCCGGCAAACAGACCTCCGGCCACACCGTTGCTGTAGCCCATGATCTTGGCTGCAAGCAGGACTGTTCCCGCACACACAAGTGCGGCTACGAGTGCGAATCCGAGCTGCTTGAGGCCCTCGCCTTTGAATGAGCGGAAAAACACCGGGCCTACGTTGTAGCCGATAGAGAATAGGAAGAGCATGAAGAAAATATTCTTCACTATGGTGGGGATCTGGATGTCGAGCTGTCCGACACATACCCCGACGAGAAGCGTGGCGGCCACAGCTCCCAGTGAGAATGATTTGAATTTGAGGTGTCCCAGCCAGAATCCTGCTCCGATGGTGAAGAAGAGCGGGATCACGGGATTGTTTCTTAGAAGTTCAAAAAACGATTCCATTATGACTCAAAACTTACATACATTTTCTTCATTTGGATGTAGGGTTGCCGGGAGAGATTGAGGAGCGGTTTCAGAACAGACGCTGCTGGCCGGTGAGCTCGTCGCGGATCTCGTCGTCGCTTCGCTCCGGCTCGATTACGGAGGCGTCGTCAGTGCCATCGGCCATGTCAGGGGAGTCAGACAGGTCGGCCGTTTCGGATGACGGATTGGCGAGATCGTCAGAACTATCATCTTCGTCGGCATCCTCGGCACTTACGGGTTCGAGTTCCTTGATGGTGTCGATGGCGAAGGTGGTCAGACGTTTGCCTTTTGCTTTGAAGGATTTGACAGCTATGAAATCCTTGGCCACTACTTCCATCGGTGGACGGAAGGAGTCAGCCCCGGCAAAGGTCACCTCTATGCGCAGACCCGGCTCGTCGCTGAGCAGGAGCAGTTCGGATTTCTCGTTGTCACCAAGAAAACGCTGGGTCTTGGCCGACGGTTCGAAGGTGAATCGTTTTATATAGGGGAATTTCTGATCCGCATCGTTGAGTATGGCGGTCCAGACTTTGTGTGGCTCGAATTTTTCGATGCGGAGTATATTGTCGGGGTAGTGGTTGGATGCGTCGAAAGTCGAGGTGTAGTATTCGCCGTTTTTCTGTATGACAAGCACAAGGTCGCCGCTGTTGAATTCTCCGAGATAGTCGCCACGGCCGTCATAGTTGAGGCGCATGACATCGGGATCGAACCACACGTCGCGTCCGCCGAGAGTGGAGCGTCCGGCGGCCTTGAGCGAGAAGCGGTGGACTTCGTTGCGGGTGACTATGTTGCCCATCGCGCTGCGACCCTTGATGGCGAGTTCGGAAAAATCGACATCGAACTGGAGGGTCTTGAGGCGAAGTTTTGGTTTGAGGGTGACTTTGACCACTTCGGCCTCGCCGTTGTGATTGACGGTGAACCAGCAGACCTTGCTTCCGGGCTCGCCGGGGGTGAGGTTATACTCCTTGTCGCGGGTGATACCGGTGACAAAGAAGCGTTTCATGTAATATGTGCCACCCTTGCCGTTCTGATAGATGACGTTATAGACGGTGCGCTTGTCGTTGCGTTTGAAAACATCGACATGAATTATGCCCTTGCCGACAAACATCTTCTCCTGCACCTTGACCACCTTGTAGCGGCCATCCTTGTAGAAGATGATGATATCGTCGATCGACGAGCAGTTGCAGAGGTATTCGTCCTTTTTGAGCGATGTGCCGATGAAGCCCTCCTCGCGGTTGATGTAGAGCTTCTCGTTGGCCTCGGCCACTGATGCAGCCTGAATATTGTCGAAGTTGCGGATGACGGTCATGCGCGGGTAGGCTTCGCCGTATTTGCGCTTGAGGTTCGCGTACCAGTCGATGGTGTAGGCCGTGAGGTTATCGAGCTTGGAGTTGAGGTCGGCTATGCGCTCATGGAAAGCAGCGATCTGCTCCTCACACTTGGCAGCGTTGAACTTCAGGATGCGTCCCATCTTGATCTCGAAGAGGCGTATGATATCCTCGTCCGTGATTTCGCGTATGAACTGATCCTTGAATTTTTCAAGACGGCCGCGGATGTGGTCGATGGCCTGCTGGCGGTTCTCGCTTTCCTCGTAGCCCTTGTCCTTGTAGATGCGCTCCTCGATGAAGATGCGTTCGAGCGAAGCGAAGTGGAGCTGTTCGCGCACCTCGTCGAGCTGAATGCGCAGCTCTGCGCCGAGGATGTCGCGAGTGCGATCGACGTTGTGGCGAAGCACGTCGCTCACGCCTATGAAGTGGGGTTTGTTGTCGGAGATCACACAGCAATTGGGCGAGACGGATACCTCACAGTCAGTGAAGGCATAGAGTGCATCGATAGTCTTGTCGCTCGACGTGCCGGGGAGGAGATAGACAATCACGTTGGCTGTCTGGGCGGTATTATCGACCACGGAACGGATCTTGATCTTTCCGGCCTCCTGCGCCTTTATGATCGATTCGATGAGTGTCGCGGTAGTCTTTCCGTAGGGGATCTCGGTGATGGCGAGGGTCTTGTTGTCGATCTTCTCGATCTTGGCACGGATCTTGACCACTCCGCCACGCTCGCCGTCGTTGTAGCGCGAGACATCGATGGAGCCTCCGGTGAAGAAGTCGGGGTAGAGCACAAATTCCTCACCCCGGAGATAGGAGATAGCTGCGTCGATGATCTCGTTGAAGTTATGTGGGAGGATCTTTGACGAGAGGCCGACCGCTATGCCCTCAGCTCCCTTGGAGAGGAGAAGGGGGAATTTCACGGGCAGCGTTACCGGCTCTTTCTTACGGCCATCGTAGCTGAGGGTCCACTCGGTTACCTTGGGATTATAGACCACGTCAAGTGCGAACTGCGAGAGGCGCGCTTCGATGTAACGTCCGGCGGCCGCTCCTGCGCCCGTGAGGGTGTTGCCCCAGTTACCTTGTGTCTCAACGAGGAGTTCCTTCTGGCCGAGCTGCACGAGTGCCTCGTAGATGGAGGCATCGCCGTGAGGGTGAAACTGCATGGTATTGCCGACGATGTTGGCCACTTTGTTGAAGCGTCCGTCGTCGAGGAGCTTCATGGAGTGGAGTATGCGTCGCTGCACAGGTTTGAGACCATCCTCGATATTGGGGACGGCGCGCTCAAGGATGACGTAGCTCGCATAGTCGAGAAACCAGCTCTGATACATGCCGCGTAACTGGTGGCGGATGGAGTCATTGGTGGTATCTACGATGATTTTCGGGTCGAAATTGTCGGACCGTGCCGTAGAGTTTGCTTCCGGCTCAAGACCGTCGTTCTCCTCCATGGCATCGGTTGAAAAGGTATCCTCGCTCATAAGTGATTGTTTTTCTATGGCAAAGATACAAAAAAATCTGTATTTTTCCTATTTTGTGTTATTTGAGCCGGATTACTCCCGCAGTTCGGACTGATAAAAATGAAGATGTCAGCGGGAGTATGGCATCACGTGAACCAAAGAATGGCAATTTGCTACGGAAATGGTTTGAAATTGATGAAAAACGAGGAGCTTTTGTTGAAAAATGACCTTAATGCTGAAAAATATGTTAAAAACAAGCAAAATGTTGCGTAATTATTTGCATGGAATTGCGAAAGTCCTTACCTTTGTGACGTGTTTTTCATGGTATTAGATTTAAGGTTAACTAAGATTGATTGTCGGGAGACAATCAATTTTTTGTTTATACCTATCCGTATGCTTATGATATAGAGATATTTAGCTATATATCAATATTATACGGATGCGGCGTGCCGCGTATGCCGAATAGGATACATGCGCCTGAAACATGGGCTGTAACTATTTCGTTTGGCATACGCGGCACGCCGCGTCCCTACAGGACTGTTTTATTTCCGTTTCGGCATCGCTGTTTTAGTTCCGTCTGCATAGGGGTGGTTTACGCCGGCGACGTTGGCAGGGATGGATCAGAGGGTCAGGGCGGATCTTGCCGTTGAGGGCGAAGAATTTCCAGAGCGGGGCGGCCATGAGGGACTGTTTCATGCGGTCGTTGATGAGGAGATCCCAGACTTCGTCCTCGGTGAGGATCTCGACGATAATGTCCTCGGTGGCATCGAGATGCTGCTCGGCTATGCGCTCCACACCACGGGCGATGAAGCTGTAACTGAGATTGTTCTGACTGCTCGGATTGGCTGAAAGGACGGTGTTGAGTTCCCACTCTCCGCCACCGAAGCCGGTTTCTTCAAGGAGTTCGCGTTTGGCTGCTTCAAGCGGGGTTTCGCCTTCCTCGGCTACACCGGCGCAGAGCTCGGTGGATACGATTCCGAGACCGTGGCGGTATTGCTTGACCATGACATAGCGGCCATCGGGGGTGAGGGCTATGACGTTGATCCACGTGGGATATTCAAGGACGTAATATTCATCATAGATCCGTCCATCGGGTAGGCGCACCACGTCGCGGCGTGCGGTGAGCCACGGGCGACGATGGAGATACTCTGTGCTAAGCGTCTCCCATCTCATGCTGTCATCTGTCATCTGTTATTGAGTTTTGTGTTTGCGTAGGGTGGCATTTCAATGCGACCCTACTGGATCAAGGATTATTTCTGTTTCTGGCGGAGGAGGAAGTCACTTATGGCGAGTGCCACAGAGGGGAGTCCGTCGGGCATCTCGTTGTTCAGGATGTCCCACATTCCTTCAGGATTCTCGCGTGCGAGGGTCATGACGCGCATGTATTGCTCGCGTGTGATGACGGCTGAGAAGTCCGTAAGTTTGTCGGAGCGGATGAGGGAGACGATGTGGCTATAGACCGTGCGGGGTTTTATGCCTTTGGTCTCTGCGATGGCTGCGACGTCGTAACCGGCGTTGAGCAGGAGGAGGGTTTCCTCGTGGGACAGACCGTTGCCGAGAGGTTGTGCTATCCCCTTGAACTTGCGGATGGCCGTGACGAAGGGTTTCCAGTAGCGGATGGTCTTTTTTTCGCCGACTCCCTCGACTTTGGAGAACAATTCCATGTCGGTAGGCTCTATGCGTACCATTTCGAGAAGGACTTTGTCGGAAAAAACGATGTAAGGGGGGACTTGTTCCTTGCGGGCGAGTTTGAGACGCACTTCCTTGAGTTCGGCCAGCAGACGCTCCGCCGGTTTCAGTTCAGGCTCGACGATGGCCTCCTTGTGCTTACGCGAGGCCGATCCACTGCGTTCGGGCTCCTTGTAGCGTGCGAGGGTGACGGGTGTGCGGTCGCGGAGCACTGTCGCACCGTAGTCGGTCACCTTAAGATGGTTGCCTTCATTGTAGGCTATGTCGATGAGGCCGAGCTGGATGAGCTGCGAGAGGTATGAGTTCCATTCGCGGAAACTGAGGTCGCGTCCCGCACCGTAGGTCTTTATGAGATGATAGCCTCGCTCGATGAGGTCGTGGCGCGAAGCTCCTCGGAGAATATCGATGAGCATCGAGAAGCCCACCGCACCGTTGACCCTGATGATTGCGCTCATTGCTTTGAGGGCAATGACGGTGCCGTCCATGCGTTCGGGCGGATTGAGACAGACGTCGCAGTTACCGCAGTCATGGTCCATGGTCTCGTTGAAGTAGCTGAGGAGGATGCGGCGACGGCAGAGCGACGACTCGGCATACTCCTGCATACGCTTGAGCTTCTCGGAGTTGATGGCCTGCTGACCGCTCTCATCGACGAAGCTCTGGAGAGTGATGATGTCGGAGTAGGAATAGAACATCAGGGCTTCGGCCTTCACGCCGTCGCGTCCGGCACGCCCGATCTCCTGATAGTAGCTCTCGATGTTGCGCGGCATATTGTTGTGGACCACCCAGCGGATATTGCTCTTGTCGATACCCATTCCGAATGCCACCGTGGCGCAGACCACCTGCACTTCACCGTTGATGAAACGGTCCTGCGCGCGGTTGCGTTCCTCGACGGGGAGACCGGCATGATAGACCACCGAGCGATAGCCGAGGGCCAGCAGATCCTCGTTCATCGACTCGGCTGCCTTGCGGCTGATGCAGTAGATGATGCCGGAGTCATGGCGGTAACGCTCGATGAGGGTGGAGATGTAGCGGAGACGCGCTTTCTTGCCGGGGTTGTTCATGACCTTGAGCGAGATGTTGGGGCGGTCGAACGAACCGAGGAACAAGGCAGGATCACGGAGGGCGAGCTGCCGGGCTATGTCGTCGCGCGTCAGACGATCGGCAGTGGCCGTGAGAGCCATTACGGGGACTGATGGATACAGCTCCTTGATGCGCGAGAGGCGCGTGTAGTCAGGGCGGAAATCATGGCCCCACTGCGAGATGCAGTGAGCCTCGTCGATAGCGAAAAGATTGATGGGCAGGTCGCGCGACCAGCGGTCCATCTCCATGAGCAGGCGTTCGGGTGAGATGTAGAGGATCTTTATGTGGCCTGTGAAGAGCTGCTGGAGTATGCTGTGGTTCTCGGCATCGGTCTGCATTGAATTGACGGCCGCAGCCGGGATGCCGTTGGCCGTGAGGGCGGTGACCTGATCCTTCATGAGCGCGATGAGGGGCGAGACCACTATGGTGACGCCGCCTTCGGCAAGCAGGGCGGGAATCTGATAGCAGAGGGACTTGCCACCGCCGGTGGGCATGAGCACCACGCTGTCGCGTCCGGTGACGGCTGTCGTGATTATGTCGAGTTGAAGCGGGCGGAAGGAACTGTAGCCGTAGAAACGGCGTAGGAGGGCATGAGCCCGCTGATGTATGTCGGTAATATCGGGCATTTCGAGTGTCAGTAGGCGCGGTCCTCGCCGTGGAAAGCGTTGAGCACCGTGCGGAAGATAATCTTGATGTCGAGGAGAAACGACCAGTTTTCAATGTACCATATATCATGCTCCACGCGGCGTTCCATCTGCCAGAGTTCCTCGGTCTGACCCCGGTAGCCGCGCACCTGCGCCCATCCGGTTATACCGGGCTTGATGAGGTGGCGGACCATGTACTGGTTGATGAGTCGGCGGTAATCCTCGGTGTGTTTGAGCATGTGGGGGCGCGGGCCGACGATGGACATGTCGCCTTTGAACACGTTGATGAACTGCGGGAGCTCGTCGAGACTCGTGCGGCGCATGAAGTCGCCGAGGCGTGTCTTGCGAGGATCATCCTTGGTGGCCTGCAAGGTGTCGGCCTGAGCGTTGACCTTCATGGTGCGGAATTTCCAGCAGAGGAAGTCGCGTCCCATGTAGCCCGTTCGCGTCTGCTTGAAGAATACGGGGCCGGGCGAACTGATCTTGATGGCTATGGCGAGGGGTATGAAGAGCAGAGGGGAGAAAAGCAGGAAAGTCCCGGAGAAAACTATGTCGAACGAGCGTTTGAGCACACGGTTGGCCGTGCGTTCGAGAGGATTGTTGCGCACCTCGATCACGGGCATCTGGCCGATGGAGTCGAGGCGGAATTTGCGCGTGAGGTAGGGGGTGATCTGCGGGACGTAGTGAAACTTTATCATGTGTTTCTCGCAGATTCCGAGGATGAGCTGAACGGCCTCACGGTGTTCACCCGAAAGCGCGTAGAATATCTCATCCGTATCGTTGGCCACGGCAAAGTCTTCAAGTTCGGTGAGATTGCCTGCATAGAGGTCACGGTGGCGGAAGTCGGGAGGGCAGTAGATGTCAAAGAAGCCCTGACAGCGGTAGCCGAAACCCATGTCGGATTCCATCTCGGCAAAGAGATTCTCCGCGCTGCTGTTGCACCCGACGATGACTATGCGCGAATAGCTGCGTCCATTCCTGCGATAGATTTTAAGCAGACAGTGTGAGCCTACCCACCAGATCACGAGCATGACCATAACTCCACCGTAAAATTCAACGAATACCTTCCACGGGATAGAGTCGAGTTTGAGGAGGTAAAGCAGGAAGATGAAGGCAAGCGCATGGAAACCGACCGCGCGGATGGCCGACAGGGATATGCGCTCCATGAGCATGGCACGGACTTTGTGGATGCGGCCTATATGGCGCGCCACGGGAATGTAGGCCAAGTTGAGCAGCAGCCAGATAAGACGGGTGTGGATTTCGGGAACGTCAGGGTTGAGCACACTCACGACAAAAAAGACCCCGTTGAGGATCAGAAAGTCAACAAGCGTGAGCGCGCGGTGGAAGTACCGTCCATGTCTGTTAGTTTTACCCATTATCAAAAGCCGAGGAGGGTTGAGGTAAGGTTGAGTCCGCTATTATATAATCGGTGAAAAACATTAAATATTGTAAATTCACTCCAGAAAAAATGCGGTCGTCGCTCAGAGGAGAGCGGATATTACAGGGGGACGCGGCAAAGCGCGTCCCCTGCAAAATGATATTTTTTATCTTAGTTGAGCCGTTGATGGCTTAGAGGGTGTTTCATAACGAGTGTTGAAACCCTCTTAGAGCTTACCGTCTATGACGGTGATTTTCTTTTCGAGATCGGCGATATCGTCCTTCAGACGCTGTACGCGGCGTTCCATGTCGCGGAGCATCGATCCGGCGTTTTTCGACTTAGCGGAGAGGAAGCCCATGTTGTTCTCGTAAGTCTGGAGCTCGTTGCGGCGTTGCTCCAGTGCGCGCATGAGGCGTTCGCGCTCGCGGTAGAGGCGGTTTTCGTCATTACCGATCTCCTTGATGGTGTTCTCGAACGAGGCCATGCGCGATCCGCGCTGCGAGATGTCGAGACGCTGGTAGAGCTCGTTGCAGACGGCGCGGTAAGCCTCATAGATGCGGTCCTTCTCGCTGAAGGGCACGTGGCCTACGCTCTGCCATTCGGCCTGCAGATCCTTGACGGCCTTGATGGCCTCTTCGCGGTTCATTGCCGAGAGATCGAGGGCTTTGAGCTTGTCGATGATCTCGTTTTTCTGTTCGAGGTTCGCACGCTCTGTGCGGCGAGTGCCTGAATTGTTCTTTTTCTTCTGTTCGAAGAAGTAGTCACAGGCGGCGAGGAAACGACGCCACACCTGATCGGAGTGCTTCTTGGCCACTGCGCCGATAGTCTTCCACTCTTTCTGAAGCGCGGCGAGCTCGTCGGCAGTCTTGCGCCATTCGGTGCTGTCCTTCAGGGCTTCGGCACGTTCGCAGAGTGCTATTTTCTTTTCAAGGTTGCGCGAAAGAGTGTCCTTCATGTCGCGGAAGAACTCTGCCTTGGCTGCGAAGAACTTGTCGCAGGTCTCGCGGAAGCGGGCAAAGAGCGCGTTGTTTGACTTGCGCGATGCATAGCCGATCTTCTTCCATTCCTCCTGAGCGGCGATGATGAGCTTTGTCATCTCGTCCCAAGCGGCGTAGGTCGAAAGTTTGTCGAACTCGTATGCTTCGATGCGTTCGCAGAGGGCTTCCTTTGCAAGCTCGTTTTCACGTTCGCGGGCCTTGCGCTCCTCGAAGAATGCTTGATAACGCTTGTTGACATCGGCCGAGATGTCCTTGAAGCGACCCCAGATCTCCTCGCGTACCTCCTTGGGTACGGGACCGATGGCACGCCACTGCTCGTGGAGCTCCTGAAGACGGCGGAAAGCAGCGATCACGTCCTCTTCGGCGCGGAGTTTCTCGGCCTCGGCCACGATGAGTTCCTTCTCTGAAAGGTTTTTCTTGAAATCGTAGTCGCGGAGTTCCTTATTAATCTTGAGCTGGTCATAGAATTTCTCGACAGCTTCCTGATAGCTTTTCCAGAGGTCGGCGGCTACGGGGGCGGGAACTTCGCCGATCTCCTTGAAATCGTTCTGGAGATCGCGCACCTGCTGGAAGAAGCGGTTTGCATTATCTACATCACTGCCCATCTCGATGATCTGGGCTATGATTTCTTTCTTGCGTTCGTAGTTCTTCTGCTGTTCGGCCTCGATTGCCGCGCGCTGCTCGGCTTTCTTTTCCTTGACGGTGGCGAGGAGGGCCTTGAAAGCTTCCTCAGTCTCGTCGGCTGCAGGTTCGAAGGCTTCGGGGGCATTTCCGGCTTCGATGAAGGCTTCGCGCTCGGCGCGCTGCTCCTCGTTGCGGATAGCGTAGAACTGCTGTTTGAGGCGCGACACTTCCTCATTGGTGATCTCGGCCGGTTCTTTCTCTGAGATTACTTTCAGAGAGGCGAGTATCTCCTCCTTAGTGGCGGGTTCCTGAGGTTTGGCGGCAGCGGATGCCTCGGACTCTGCCGGTGTGGATTCAGCGGGAGCGGGGGCGGCTTCCGGTTCGGTTACAGGTGTCTGGTTGGTTGTAGAATCAGCTGCCTGAGCGGCGCCTTCGTTCAAGGTTTGATCCAATGCATCGGAGGGCATTGAAATGTCACGCGGTTCCATATCAGTTATTTAAGGTGAAAAAATGCTCACTGCACTTTTCAGCAGGGGCCGCAGCCACCTTATGCAGCGAGAGGGGATAGGTTTTTAGGATTTAGTGTGCTAAATTAGCTATTATTTTCAAAATAAAGAGGATATTTCAAAAAAAAGTTACTAATTAACATTTGTTTGCAAATGCTAACTTGCCGAATTTCAAGGTTAACGGTGACTTAAACGGTTGATTGATAGAGAATACGGTGTAAGATTGGGCAAGTATGGTGAAAATCAGGCAAATAGAGTGTAGTTTCTACACTTTATTGAAGTAGAGAGGTGGAAGTGTAGAGTATAGGAGACTGAGTATAGAGGGTGAAATATGGAGTATAGGTGGAAATCGGGTCGGGATTTTATTTTCACGTTGAAAAGTCGTAACTTTACATTATATTATCGATCACTCTTATTAAATATATTGATCTTTCTTATTAATATCATATTAATGCAAATGTCACGCATACTCACTCTCACGGCACTGGTGCTTCTGACGGTTATCGATCTCGTTGCGGCTCCGGCGCGCCCTTTCAGGCATACCGCTATCCTCTCCGACGGCTCTAAAGTCACATATCGCGCGGTAGGGGACGAACATTTTCACTATTTCGTGACGGACGACGGTTATCCTCTCGTGCTCGACGGATCGACCCTATGCTTTGCGGTGAGCGATAGAGACGGTAAGATGGTCAGCTCAGGCTTGACTGCGGTCGATGCTGCTTTTCGCACGGATGAGGTCAAGGCTTTCCTTAAAACCAACGGCGGTGAGGCTGTTGTGGTGGGAGCTATGCGTGAGGCCGCCTCGCGCAGACTTCCGGTCGGGCGTCGCGCTTCTTCACGTGCGTCTGAAACTATGCGCACTACAGCTTACCCTACCACCGGATCGCCGCGTAGTCTCGTGATACTTGCTGAGTTCAGCGACGTGGCTTTCACGATTCCTGATGCGCGGCAGTATTTCACCGATATGCTCACCAAGGAGGGTTTCGGCGAATATAATGCCACGGGATCGGCGCGTGACTATTTCGTGGCCTCTTCCTGCGGGGTGTTTGTGCCGCAGTTTGATGTATGCGGGCCTGTCAGGCTTCCCCAGCCTCAGAAATATTACGGGTCCAACCGTCCCTTTGACGATGCCAAGGCTTATCAGCTCCCTGTCCATGCCTGTGATGTGCTTGCGGCTGAGGGCTTTGATTTCAGCCCCTATGATTGCGACGGCGACGGAAACATCGACAATGTCTATGTGATCTATGCCGGTAACGGTGAGTCGAGCGGGATTGCATCGGATGCGGACTGCGTCTGGCCTCACTCGTTCGACGTGCAGTCGGGCTACGAGTCCGATCTATATTACGGAGGCCGGCCGGAGGTGACGAGGGATAATTATTATGACGGACTGCTGCTCGGTCACTATGCCTGCTCCAACGAGCTTGAGCGCGCGGGCTATCCTGACGGTATCGGTACATTCTGCCACGAATTTTCCCATGTGCTTGGCCTGCCGGATCTCTATTCCACGGGTTCGGCCCTTCCCGTCACCCCCGATACGTGGAGCGTTCTTGACGTGGGCTGTTATCTCAACGATTCGCGCACTCCGCCGCTCTATTCATCGTTCGAGCGCATGTCGCTCGGTTGGCTCGACCCGACAGTGATCGACTCTGCGGGACATTATAGGCTTGCTCCTCTTTCGGAGAAAAATGTGGCATATATCGTGCAGACCGAGGTGGAAAATGAGTTTTTCCTCCTCGAAAACCGTCAGCACGAGGGATGGGACAGCTACCTTACGGGTAAAGGAATGCTCGTCTGGCATATCGACTACGATGGCGAGGTGTGGTTCAACAACACCGTCAACAATCTCCGCTCGCATCAGCGCGTGGATCTTGTGGAGGCAGTCAGGCGGAGTGACTACTATGCCAGTGTCAACGATCCTTTCCCCGGAGCGGCGGGTGTGACGGAGTTTACGGCCTCGACCTCTCCGGCCTTCAAATCGTGGGGCGGTATCGATCCCGGCCATCCTCTGACAGAGATCCGTGAGGATGGGCGCGATATCTGTTTCACGGCGGGCGATCCCGGCGATTCGGCCATTGGCGATGTCGTGGTTGACGGGACGGTGAGAGTCAGCGGTGGTGAGACGATAGTGATTGAGGGTACGGATCATGATGCGGAGATCTATTCGCTCACAGGTGTCCGCGTTTATTCAGGCGATTCGCGCCGCATCGAGCTCCCGGCAGGACTTTATATAGTCAGGGTAGGCAGCACAACGGTGAAAGTAGCGGTAAGATGATGGCTTAATGCGGATTGGAATTTCCCGCCGAGATGGATTGCGGTTGGTATTTGCGATCCGCGAAACGACGTTATAAAAATCAATCGGTTTAAGGACAATCAGCCAAGCCGCGAAGCGGCGGTGCAATCATAGCCCAGCCACGACCGAGCGGAGACAGGTAAAGAAATAGACCGTAGGGAAATTTCTTGCCCTGCCGCAGCGAGGGAGGTGCTGGGTTAACAATGTCAACCAATATCGGCGTCGAAGACGTCGGCCAAAGGATCAATAATCAGTTATCTCATAGATATATCTAGATATATCTCCGCAATACCGGCAATCTATTGTATTCATTTTTTTATTGTTCATGGCGGGAATGATTGTGGGGCCGAAACTAACATTTTTATTATAGGCTAATGCAGGACATGTTGTTTGGCCGACGTCTTCGACGCCGAGGCTGTATGGGTTCTTTTTACCCAGCACCTCCCTCGCTGTCGGCCGACAAAAATATCCCTTCGGTCTATTTTTGCCTTGCCTCCGCTCGGTCGTGGCTGGGCTATGATTGCACCGCCGCTTCGCGGCTTGGCTGAACCTAAATTATCTTGTAATTAGTGGCGTAAATTATAGCTTCCGTGATGTTGGCGACTCCTAATTTTTCGAATATACGTT
>NZ_JAIDBW010000037.1:90084-142643 GCF_029056165.1 Duncaniella sp.
CTAAATTATCTTGTAATTAGTGGCGTAAATTATAGCTTCCGTGATGTTGGCGACTCCTAATTTTTCGAATATACGTTTTCTAATGGATTTAACTGAATCTTGTGCCCGCCAGACTATCTCGGAAATCTCCGGCACTGACAGCCCCTCGGCGGAGAGGGAAAGTACATGCCTTTCGATTTCTGATAGTAGGGTAGAGCAGAATCTTTTCCAGTTTTTTGTGGAAAAGTCATAATAGTCTCGTTCGGAAGTAATCGTGTTTAATGTCTGTAATGTCTCAGGATGTGTTCCCGATGAAAGACTGAGGGAACATAGTAGATATTTCAGCGAACCATTGCCATCTTCGGAGAAAGGTGTGAATTTCACAGTGAACGTGCTGTGGCGCAAATTACTGATATGTAATGGCGTGTCTGATATGAAAAGTAGATTTTTATGCTGTCCGGGATCTACCTTGTTGCAATATTGTCTGATCGCTTTGAGTATCAGCTGAAAGTTGTCGGTCTTAACCTTTCCTAATATATATGTCAATTGTGATAGATCCGGAATGCCACTTTCTTCTGCAAGTATGATTTTTGCAAGGCCTGACTTCGGAGAGAAATATGCGAGGCTCCCGTCATTGACATCAACGACAAACATCGTTTCATAGAATAGATTGCTGACGCGTGAGATGATGTCTGAGATCATTTCAAGGTTGGGAGTGTTGGGGTGACTATCGTTGGAGGGATGCATCATGAAGTTAGATTTAGGCTTTTGATATATAGGTCCACAAAAATAACGAATATGTATGTTTGTGGCAAGTATTGTGATGCGATTTTTGTTTTCAGGGTCGGAAAAACGAAAAATCGGTAGTAATCGGACGCGAATAATAACGATTTGGCGTGTTGGAATCACCCGAAAGAGTGATTTTGTGCGGAAACGTGAAAATAGAGTGGCTAAAGACACCTTTAATTACCGCATAATCATTATCTTTGCAAAAGAGAACCTATAAAAATGTAAAAGTTATGGATATGGTAAGAAAAATATTAAGCTACCTTAATTGGTTCGGGCTTGTGGCGTTCTTTGTGGTAGCGGCAGTTATTGCCTATCCCGTCAAGGCCATTGCCGGAGTGGCGTTTTTTGTTATCGCGGCGTTGCTGCTTATAGTCACCATCGGTAAATGCTCTAAGAAGTATTCTCCGGAACAGAGGGTAGGCGGTGGCAAGCCGGTTGGCGACCTGATTTTTGATGTGCTTATCCTCGGAGGTTCCGTGGCTCTCTACGGTGAGATGGCCGGACAGTGGTTTCCGCTTTTTGTCACCGGCATTGTGTTGGTAGGCATAGATTTCGTGCTCCAACTGATGTACAGGTATGGTGGTGCGTCGCAGAAGTGCAGGGCATAGGCCATAGCAGCATCACGTATTGTTGAATTTGTATTATAAACTATCGAATTTATGGACGAATTAGTTAGACTTTTTTCTGAAAAGCGGACCTTCAATTTGTGTCTGTTCGCTGGAATATGGACCGGGGTGTTGGCCAGTGCAGCCGGTTTCGCTTACACGGCATTCAATATATGCATGACGGTTTTCGTGGTCATGATGCTGATAAGCGGCTTTATGTGCATGAAATCCGTAGGTGTAGCCGGTTTTTTCAGTGATAGGCGTTTTTCGCTGTTTGAATCGGTTACTGTCCTGCTTTGGCTCGCTGCAATGATTGTCTTGGGGAAGTATCCCGGCAATGAAGAAGTCCGGGGGATTGTTGCCAATATGGCGGCATGTATCCTCGTGATCGGACTTGCGATCATCGCGCTGTTCCCGAATAAGCGTGTCCTTCCCGGATAAATGAAAATCGGTTGAGTTTAAAGAACCATTCAGTCTGACATAAAGAATCAGACTACACGAAGAGTTACAATGGAGCGCGTGTCGGCAAGGATGTCGATGCGCGCGCCTTCGTTAAGAGGGAGCGACGGGCCGACCGGAGGAAGCAAGATCACGTCGCCCATCTTGAGGGTCATGTATTCGCTCACCCCGGCTATAATTTCGTCGGCCACGGAGCGCAGGGGCGTTACGTCAACGGTTTCGGCTACTGAACAGCCGTCGGGGGCTGATGAGGCGACGCTGACCTTCAGGCCACTGTCCGCGCAGGCTGCGTCCATCCATTCGCCGATGATGAGCGTGGAGTCCATGCCTGAGAGCAGTCCCTGCGAATGATTTCCGTCGGGGAGGGTGACGCGCAGGGCGAGGGTAAGGCCGTCGTAATAGCGCGAGGCGAATTTAGGAGCTATGTTCTTACCGAGACGCCCGATCTTCAGGGCAGGGTGGATTTGTGCGGTCCATCCTTCGCCCCATTCGGGCATGAAGAAGGGACGGCCGGGGAGCAGCAGGGCCGAGTCGGGATGGATATCGATGTCGAGGGTAGGGTGAAGGGATAGGATACGGATTGTCTTCATCGTGGCATGCGGTTGTACATCACCGCCAGATGGGCATAGATCGAAGTGTTCTGGATGGCCACGGCGGGAGTCGTCTTGATATGGAAGGGAGTGAAGTTCCAGAGGGCCTTTATGCCTGCATCGACACACATCTGCGCCACGCTTGCCGCGCTTTCGACCGGGACGGCTATGACCGCGATCTCGGCGTCGAGCTCGCGGATGCGCGAGGCGAGTTCGGAGATATGGTAGATGGGTTTGCCTCCGGGAGCAGTCCCCACGACGTCGGGGCTAACGTCGAAACCGGCCACGATGTTGAGACCGTAGCGCGACAGACCGGAGTCAGCCATGAGTGCCGCGCCGAGGCTGCCGACACCCATCATCACGGCGTTGTGCTCGCGGTGGAAGCCGAGGAAGTCGAGAAGGCCGCGCTCAAGCTCGCGGACCTCGTAGCCGATGCGGGTCTTGCCCTTGATGTTGAGATATGACAGATCCTTGGCGATCTGCGAGGCATCGACGTTGAGCTGATGAGATATGGCGGTCGATGACACATATTCCACTCCTTCAGCTCTCAGACGCGACACACAGGCAAGATACCACGGCAGACGGCGGATGGCCGGTTCGGGCACGTAGGGCTGTGAAGTCTCCATATCCAAGGGTCGGTCTTTTAGTTGGTTCTTTTTATTGTTTCCGTTGACAAATTTACGACTTTTCCAATAATTATCAAAGAACTCCCGCTCCGGCTTTTTGCATCTCGCAAAAAAATTCTTAATTTTGCTGTCAAAACATATCAAATATATATTAATCAGACATGGACCGCAAAGTCAGAGTACGTTTTGCCCCATCCCCCACAGGGCCTCTTCATATCGGCGGAGTGCGCACCGCCTTGTTCAACTATCTTTTTGCCCGCCGTAACGGCGGCGATATGATACTCCGTATCGAGGACACAGATTCAAACCGTTTCGTCCCCGGAGCGGAGGACTATATCAACGAGTCGCTCGAATGGCTCGGAATCAAGATTGACGAGGGTGTGCGCCAAGGTGGTGCCTACGGCCCTTACAAGCAGAGCGAACGCCGCGACATCTACCGCGAATATGTGAAGAAACTTCTCGATGCCGGACGCGCCTACATCGCGTTTGACACTCCTGAGGAGCTTGAGGCTGCCCGCGCGGCAACCCCCAACTTCCAGTATGACGCATCGACACGCATGAACATGCGCAACTCCCTCTCGCTCCCCGCCGAAGAGGTGAAGGCTCTGATCGACGCAGGTACTCCCTACGTGGTCCGTTTCCTTATCGAACCGGGACGCGACGTGGAGGTCAACGACCTGCTCCGCGGCAAGGTGACCATCAATTCGTCAATCCTCGACGACAAGGTGCTCTACAAGAGCGCGGACGACCTGCCCACCTACCATCTGGCAAATATCGTCGATGACCACCTCATGGAGGTGACCCATGTGATCCGCGGTGAGGAGTGGCTTCCGTCAGCACCTCTCCATTTCCTCCTTTACGAGGCATTCGGCTGGGCTGACACCCGTCCGGAGTTTGTCCACCTCCCCCTCCTGCTCAAACCCGACGGCAAGGGCAAGCTCTCGAAGCGCGACGGCGACCGCCTCGGCTTCCCCGTGTTCCCCCTCGAATGGACCGATCCCAAGACGGGAGCTGTCTCGGCCGGTTACCGCGAGTCGGGCTATCTGCCTGAGGCCGTGATCAACTTCCTCGCCCTCCTCGGCTGGAATCCCGGCGACGATACGGAGATCATGTCGATGGATGAACTTATCGAGAAATTCTCGTTTGACCACTGCTCACGCTCTGGAGCGAAGTTCGCTTTCGACAAGGGCCGTTGGTTCAACCACGAATATATCCAGACCACACCCGACGCGGAGCTTGCGGCCATGTTCCGTCCCATCCTCAAGGCTCACGGCGTGGATGACACCGCCTATAGCGACGATTACATTGCCCGCGTGGTCGGACTCGTCAAGGGACGTGTCAACTTCGTGGCCGAGCTCTGGGATCAGGCGAAATTCTTCTTCGTAGCTCCGGAGACCTACGCAGAGAAGGATATCAAGAAACGCTGGAAGGAGGATACCCCCGCCATACTCACCGAACTCATCGGTGTGCTCGAATCGCTCCCCGATTTCGGCTCGAAGGCCGCAGAGCCCGTCGTGCTCGACTGGGTAGCTGCCAAGGGCTACCATCTCGGCAACGTCATGAACGCCTTCCGCCTCACCCTCGTCGGCGAGTGCAAGGGCCCGCATATCTTCGACATCACCGAACTTATCGGACGCGACGAGACTGTCCGCCGCATCCGTAAGGGAATCGAAACCATCAAGCTTCCGGAAGCCAAATAAACATTCCGGAAGCTCAAAACCAAAGAATAAGCAACATTATCTCCCCACCTACCTGACTCAAACCATACCATGATCAAAGTTGGCATTATCGGAGGTTCGGGCTACGCCGCAGGCGAGCTCATCCGCATACTCATAAATCATCCTGACGTCGAACTCAAGTGGGTTCATTCACGCACGGTCGGCGGTCAGCGCATCGTCGATGTCCATCAGGGACTCCACGGCGAGATCGACATGAACTTTTCAAGTAATTTCGATCTCAAGAACATAGATGTGCTCTTCTGCTGCCGTCCGGCCGGAAAGACGCGTGAGTTCATCGAGACCCACACCATCCCGGAGAACCTGAAGATCATCGACCTCGCGCGCGATCACCGCATCGAGGACGGGACGCATGATTTTGTCTATGGCCTTTCGGAGCTTAACCGCAAGCCTATGGTGCGCGGTGCTCTCCACGTGGCCAATCCGGGTTGTGTCGCCATGGCTGTCGAGCTTTCGCTCATGCCCTTGGCAAAGAATCTGCTGCTCAATTCCGACATCCACACCACTGTGATCACCGGCGCGACCAGTGAGGGTGCGGAGCATCGTCCGACCACCCATTATGCGTGGCGCAACGACAATATGGTGGTGTATCGTCCCTTCACCCATACGCAGATGCCGGAGATCCTGCAGACCATCAAGGCCGTGCAGCAGAGCTTCAATTCGAAGATCCACATGCTCCCGATGCGCGGTTGCTTCTCGCGCGGCATCATGGCTGTCAGCTATCTCGACTGCGCGCTTGAGCTCCCGGAAATCATCAAGATTTACAGCGACTACTTCGCTGACCATAATTTCACGTTCATCACCTCGAAGATCCCCGATCTGAAGGATGTGATCAACACCAACAAGTGTATCATCCATCTTGACAAGATCGACGGCAAGCTGATGATCACCGCCGTGATCGACAATCTGCTCAAGGGTGGTGCCGGAAACGCTGTCCATACCATGAACCTGCTTTTCGGACTTCAGGAGACCACCGGTCTCACCATGAAGTCGGCGGCATTCTGACGATAGACATTCTTACCATAATTATTCTTACCATAATTATTCTTACCATAATTATTATAGTGTAATCAATACGTCGTAAGCTATGATTGACGAAATCCTCAAGCATAACCGTGAGTTTGTTGCCTCGGAGGGCTATCGCCGTTTCGAGACATCGAAGTATCCCGACAAGAAGATAGCGATAGTTACCTGTATGGACACTCGTCTCGTCGAGCTTCTGCCGGCCGCCCTCGGCATCAAGAACGGTGATGTTAAGATGATCAAGAATGCGGGAGGCACGATAACCAATCCGTTTGACTCGACCATGCGCTCACTCCTCGTGGCTGTCTATGAACTCGGTGTCAACGAGGTTATGGTGATCGGTCATACAGGTTGCGGCGTGCAGGGAATGGATGCGGAGGAGATGCTCCATCTGATGCGTGAGCGCGGAATCGATGAGGAGCATATCTCGCTCATGCGTCACTGCGGCATAGATCTCAACAGCTGGCTTCACGGTTTCACCGACACGGCTGACGCTGTAAGGGAGACCGTGGATCTGATACGCAACCATCCGCTGATGGCCAAGGATGTGCGTGTGGCCGGCTATATTATGGACTCGACCACCGGCCGATTGGAGAATCTCTGACGGTCGGGCGGTGAAAGTGTAGTCAGTACAATAAGCCCCTCTCGGTAGAAGAATATTTCCATTATGTCGTAATAATTCGCGGAGATTACGAAAATAACTATGTTAAAGTTGTTTGATATTAAAATATTTTTGTAATTTTGCCCGCGATAGATGATTTGTGTTGTCGGATTTTATAATGTCGGCAAATAATCAAAAGGACAATAACCATATTTTATCATAAATCCCAATCTTAACAATTTCATTGTTTATGAAGAAAATCTTTACTCTTGTTGCTGTTGCTTCAATGGCATGGTGTGCAAATGCACAGACCCAGACTTGGTCAGTTGCTAATGCCGATGGTACTCTCAAGGACATTTATGTAGCTAACGAGGATCCTAACAAGGCTTCTGTTGTGGAATTTTCTACCGCAAACGTTACCGGTACTCACGTTTCTGGACCGATCGCTGATTACATTAATGGAAAGACTACCCCGTTAGAGCCTAAGGTTGATAATTCATGGGGAGCACTTCAGATTAAGGCTCTCTGCAAGCCTGAAAGCGATGCTGTCGCTCCTTTCTACTATGTTCAGGGTAAGGGTAATCCTGTCAATCTTTCAAAAGTTACATGGGAAGAAATCATGACTGACGGCGAAGGTACAGGTGAATATCGTGCTTATTGGGTGGATGCATACTACAATCCTGATGGCTCTGCAGGTCTGCCCGGAAATGGTACATACATTACCTTAAAGGCTGATGTTGCCGGTTCTATGAAGGTTAACGTGTGGATCAACAAGGGTAGCCGTGACATCTATGTCGTTAAGGCAAGCGACGCTAAGGCTCTTGCTCTCGGTTCAGAAGTTATTGCTTCCGGTTACATCAACGGTCAGAATAATGACGCTAATAACGAGACCCCTGAAGATAGCCCGTTATTTGGATATCCCCGTTTCCAAGACAACATCGCTCCCAAGGATAGCGAGGGTAGTGATGCTTACGTTGTAGGTGCAGGTAATCAGGCTGCTTGGGTATATCTTACTTTCGATGCTGCTGCTAACGAGACTTACTATATATTCAACAAGAATACTCAGGTTGGTTTCGGTGGCTTCGAATTCACTCCCGCCGGTGACTCTGCTATCGATAACATCATCGCTAACGACGAACTCGACGCTGACGCTCCCATCTACAATGTACTTGGTCAGCGCGTGACTAAGGAATACAAGGGTATCCTTATCCAGAATGGCAAGAAGTTCATCAACAAGTAATCAGCAGATATAGACTGGTGCCGCGGCGTGCCGCGTATGCCAAATAAAAAAACATCAGGCATTTGATTGAATACAAATGCCTGATGTTTTTTATTGTTGTATGGTGACGAATTTTTGTCGGGATGAAAATGTTTGTAGGGACGCGGCGTGCCGCGTATGCCGATTGAAATACATCGTGCAATTGTGATTGAAATACATCGTGCAATTGTGATTGAAATACATCATGCAATTGTGATTGAAATACATCATGTAATTGTAATACGTCTTGCAATTGTAATTGAAATATACCTTGCAATTGTATTCAATCATGTGATCAAATTCAAATTGTTATGAACCAGCTGATTACTCGTTAAAACAATCTTTTCCCCAGTTTTCGATGTTGTGCTCGATGTATTCTGTTATTCTTTGCCAGTCATCTAATCCCCGGATAATATGGTCGTGGAAGCGTTCTTGCCATGTGAATTCACAACCGATGCTATGTGCGTATTTTGTGACGGCACTTTTCAAACTTCCGATATATCGGGATAAAACCGGCCGCTGTTTTTGAGCCAATGATTTTAGCATCCGGTTGGAGGGCGTGAGTTCTGCGGTATCACCTGTGTTTGATGCTACTATGACTATTGCGTGCAAATGATTGGGCATTACGACAAAACTTTCGATCCGGATATGCGGATGGTGTGTCGATGGGTTCTGTAATTCATCAAGAAGGTATTTGCCGATTGGGGATAAATACATTTTTCCATCCGTAATATGGCCAAAATAATGACGTTTGTCTGTTGTGCAGATGGTTATGAAATAAATGCCCTCGTTGTATTCAAACCAATCTGCCCGTGGGGATTTACGGTATTGATATGGCATTGTTTGTATGGGTTAGGATGTATTCTATTCGGCATACGCGGCACGCCGCGTCCCTACAAACCAGATGATTGCGTCGTGTGGGCATGGCGGTGCGGGAGGAGTCAGCGTGTGAGGACGTGGCATTTGGTTACCGTCGTGCGGGTGCGGGAGGTGTCAGCGTGTGACGACGCGATATTCGGTTGCGCCGCCGGAGGTGACGGAGTAGCGTTTGAGCGCGTAGCCGCGTTCCTGAGCCGGGCCGGTCATGGGGTTGCCACGGTTCTGGAATATGTCAAAGGTGCTTCCGCATGACGGACAGCGGGCAAACAGTTCGTCGGCGGGGATAGTGACACGGATGTTGGGCCGACATTCGTATGGACAGGCGAGATCATAGGCGTGGAGGTCGCCGAGGATGTCGGTGACGAGCAGGAGGCCACCATAACCGGTACGGTCAAGTGTGGTGTAAGGAAAGTCAGAGGGTACGCGTTCTTTGGAATTGAAGATATAGGAGCGCGCTGACGCGGCCGCCCCCTGTACGCCGTAGATGTTCCAGTCACCGACGGTATGGAACGTAAGATGGACTTCGGCGTAGGGGATGCGGTCGTCATCGACCGACTCGCATGAGGCGGTTGCGAGCATGATCATACCGGCAAGTAGCGGTGCAGCCATGCGTGACAGGAGAGATAGTGTAGGCATATAGTAGATGTAAGTCTGTTTGGAATCCGGGCGTCTGACTATTTGAAGATCGAGGTGAAGACATCACCGAACTTGTCGGCTGCTTCCTGAATCTTATTGCCGATGAAGGGACGGAGCATCGGGGGGATTTCGATCTTGATAGAGGGGGTGATGGTAGTGGAGTCAGCTGATGCCTCCTTGAGATTTACTGACAGGGTGAGGGGTACGGGACAGCCTTCAGCCGAGAAGCTTACACGGCTTGTCGGGACACGTTCGGAGATACGGAATACGAGTTGTCCGATCGCGGGGGCTTCCATGCGGATGCCGTCGCCGTCAAATTCGACACCGTTGAGGCGTTCGCGCTGCTCTTCGGGGAGCTGATTGACGAGATCCTGATACTGGCTGAGGTCAGCCACCTTTTCATATACCACGCCGATGGGGCGGGGGAGGGTCACGGGTTTACCGCTGTAAGTTGCCATAATGATGTTTTTATAGTTGTTGAACTGTTTCTGATTGCGTAGTTTCGAGTGAAAAGCCACCGGTCCGTTCCGGATGCGGCGGGCGGACAGGTGGCTCTTTATGTGTGGGGATAAAAATGTGAGCTTATGCGGGATTATTCACCGACTTCAGGCTTGCTCGGGGTCCAGAGTGAAGGATCCTTGCGCCATTCCTTGAGCGTGGCGACGTCGCTTTCGCGGATGAAGCCGGTCTCAAGAGCAGCGTTGATGAGGGCCGAGTAGTTGGAGAGGGTGATGAGCTTGACGTTGGCGTCCTTGAAGCGTTTCACGGCTACCGGGAACTCGTAGCTGAATATCGCTACCATGCCGATAACTTCGCATCCGGCATTGCGGATGGCTTCAACTGCCTTGAGGCTGCTACCGCCAGTCGATACGAGATCCTCGATGACCACTACTTTCTGACCGGGGCGAAGGTCACCTTCGATGAGGTTTTCAAGGCCGTGGTCCTTGGGAGTGGAACGGACATAAACGTAGGGGAGGCCGATTGTGTCGGAAACGAGTGCTCCCTGAGCTATAGCTCCCGTGGCTACACCTGCGATGGCATCGACATCACCGAAATTTTCGAGGATTATGCGGGTAAGCTCGACCTTGATGAAGTTGCGGACATCGGGGTAGGAGAGAGTCTTGCGGTTGTCAGTGTAGATTGGTGAGTTCCAGCCGGAAGCCCAAGTGAAGGGGTTTTCAGGCTGAAGCTTTATGGCACTGATTTTTAGAAGCTTTTCAGCGAGGATAAGGTCAAGATTTTTCATTTTAGTTCTATGCTCGAAAAATTGTGAATATTCGGGCGCAAAATTAAAATATATGTAAGCGAAATGCAACTTTTTTTAGTTTATCTTTCTTAAAAAATTATCGTTTTTTAGTGAGGACTTGCCTGTGGCAGGATGACCGTCGTGGCAGTTGCGTAGGTCTATTGTCGTGTGCTCGGCTAATAGTCTGGTTATCATGCGGATAGTATAATAAAAAAGAAGATGTCTCCCGACATCCTCTTTCCTTTTTAAACCTTTATCTTAATCTAATACTATGAAAAACACACATGCAAATGTACGAATTATAATTGGAACGGTAATCATATTCATAACCTATTTAACTATTTTTAGCCAAAAATGCGTGAAATAGATTAAAAAGTATTCTAAAATGCGTTCATGACTGGTGAACAAATCTATTTGAGATGACTATTCACATTTCGATGGCGGTGTAATTAAGAAATCTGACTTTTGTCAGCGGATTGTTGTAACTTTGCATACGGACTGATTTAAACCTATCACGGTATTTTCTGTTATAAGGTATTGTTATATAAAATATATGTAAATACGATGGATCTGACTAAACACCTCTATGTGAGTGATATGGACGGTACGCTGCTCGGCCCTGACAGCCGGGTGAGCGAGGAGAGTGCTGAGATCATAACGTCGCTATCGCGTCGCGGGGTCCCGGTGACGGTGGCTACGGCCCGGACGCCTGCCACTGTTGATGTGTTGCTCCGGGGGATTGTGACGATTGTTCCTGCCATAGTCATGACCGGTGCCGCGCTGTGGGATCGTGAACGCCGACGCTACATCAATCCGGTTTTCTTGGAAGAGGGAGTGGCAGCGGCTGTAAAGTCGGTGTTTGATGAGACGGAGGTAGATCCTTTCATATATGTGCTTGACGGAACGGATAGACTTAACGTGTATCATCGACGGGAAATGAACCGTCAAGAGGAGCGATTCTATCAGGAACGCCGTCATCTTGAAGGCAAGAGGTTCGTGCTTGGCGATAGCCGGGAGCTTGCTGTGCCTCCGGGCGGCTCGATACTGATGTTTGCTGTAGGCGAGGCCCGGCGGATTGAAGCCGTTGCAGAACGACTGAAAGTAATTGACGGGTTGTCAGTGTCGTGTTACCGCGACATTTTCAATCATGATGTTGCAAATATAGAGGTGTTCGGTGCGGATGTCAGCAAAGCCAAGGCCATACGTTGGCTCGCCGATCGCATTGGAGCTGAAAAGGTTACCGTCTATGGTGACAATCTCAACGACCTGCCGATGTTTGAAGTGGCGGATGAGGCTGTGGCCGTTGCCAATGCGATGCCTGAGGTTTTAGCAAAGGCAGACCGGGTTATCGGGCGTAACGGAGAGTCGGCGGTTGCGAGAGATATTCTTGCGCACAATTGAAAAGGATATGATGTATTGAGAGCTTCAACAGCATTGAAAGGCCATGCAAGAAAGTCCTAAATTAAGCGGATTGAATGAAAATTGAATAAAAATTGGGTGGGAATCAAAAAAAGTGGGCAAAAAATTTGGTGTATTCGGATATAAGCTGTAATTTTGCACTCACAAAACGGCTCATTAGCTCAACTGAATAGAGCATCTGACTACGGATCAGAAGGTTACAGGTTTGAATCCTGTATGAGTCACAAGCCAAAAGCCATTTCGATAGCAATATCGGAATGGCTTTCTTGTTTTAGTGAATATTTTTTTGCTGAGGATAAGGTTCTGGCTGATGAGAATGCACAATAGCATAAAAAGAACAAAGGCTGTCATCGCGACAGCCTGTAAGTTCTTTTAACCTTAAATCTAATACCATGAAAACACAGTGCAAATAATAGTAACTTTGTCTATATAACACGGGGGGATCAAAAAAGGTTCGAGGAGGAGAGAAATTTTTTTGAAAAAAAAGTTTCGTCATTGTTAGGGGAGGAGTGGATCTATGCTTGATCGTGGGGAATTGACGGCGGGTGTCTGCTGTGATTTCTTGTGTGGTGCGGGAAAAATGAGTATTCAGTATAAGGAGTGTATAAAAAGAACAAAAGGCTGTCATCGCGACAGCCTATAAGTTCTTTAACCTTAAATCTAATACCATGAAAACACAGTGCAAATAATAGTAACTTTGACTATATAACACGGGCGGGTTTGAAAAGGTTCGAGGGGGAGAGAAATTTTTTTGAAAAAAAGTTTCATCATTGTTAGGGGAGGAGTAGATTTATGCTTGATCGGGGAGAATTGACGGCGGGTGTCTGCTGTGATTTCTTGTGTGGTGCGGGAAAAATGAGTATTCAGTATAAGGAGTGTATAAAAAGAACAAAAGGCTGTCATCGCGACAGCCTATAAGTTCTTTAACCTTAAATCTAATACCATGAAAACACAGTGCAAATAATAGTAACTTTGACTATATAACACGGGCGGGTTTGAAAAGGTTCGAGGGGGAGAGAAATTTTTTTGAAAAAAAGTTTCGTCATTGTTAGGGGAGGAGTGGATCTATGCTTGATCGGGGGGAGTTGACGGTGAGTGTCTGCTGTGATTTCTTGTGGTGCTGGAAAATGAGTATTCAGTATATGGTATGTATAAAAAGAACAAAAGGCTGTCATCGCGACAGCCTGTAAGTTCTTTAACCTTAAATCTAATACCATGAAAACACAGTGCAAATAATAGTAACTTTGCTTTTATAACCGCCGGTAAAAAGAAAAGTTCAAGGAGAATATTGATTTAACATAAGTTAACATGAGACCTCGGAAAAATGCAGTAATTTAGCGACTCAAAAGAAACTATTTAGGGATTTCAGAACAATTGCAGCCCAAAATGTCTGAAAATAAGTTCTGAGCCCGCTAACCGGAATCAAACATATATAGAGTAACATGAGTACCCGCCTTTTAGTAATTGATGATGAAGAATCAATCTGCGAGATTCTGAAATACAATCTTCAGAAAGAGGGCTATCAGGTCGATACGGCCTACAGTGCGGAGGAAGCACTTGAAATGGATCTTACTCCTTACGATCTTTTTATAGTCGATATTATGATGGAACGCCTGAGCGGTTTTGATTTTGCCAAGCGTCTGCGCAATTCAACAGAGATGGAAGATGTGCCTATCATATTCTGTTCGGCTCTGAACGGCGAGGATGATACGGTCATGGGTCTGAATATCGGTGCTGACGACTATATCACAAAGCCATTCAAGATCAGCGAGATGATAGCGAGGGTCAACGCCGTGTTGCGTCGCACACAGCTCGCACGCCGTGCGCGTGAGGCTGCTCCCGCCGTTGCTGACGACGGACTCGAACCCCAGATAATCTATCAGGGTCTGCGCATTGATCCCAACGACAAGGTGTGTTATCTTGACGGCGAGAAGGTCGCTCTCACAAAGACTGAATTTGAGATTCTGGCTTTCTTCCTCACCCATCGTAACCGCATCTACTCACGCGAGGAGATCATCCGCCATGTCTGGGCCGACGATGTGGTGGTCACCAACCGCACGATCGATACCAACATCACGCGTTTGCGCAAGAAGATCGGGAATTACGGAAATAACATCGAGACTCGCTTAGGTTTCGGCTATGGTTTCAAAGAGAAGGATTAGCTATCAGTGGCGACTGTTCCTGCCGATAGCGACAGCTCTATGTATCGTATTCGGTCTCATAATCTTCTATCAGTATAAGAGGGAGGCCGACTATAGGGCCAAAGTGTTCAATGCCGAACTTGACATAATCGATAACCGCATTCTTGAGGCTTATCGTGATGATGTCAATCTTCGTTCGTTTCTGTCTTTCATCCAGCAGTTCTTCAAGGGTTCGCTCTTTGATGGTGTCCGTGTGAGCGTCTATCGTGACGGACGTCTGTACTATTCGCTCGGCGCACCAATTCCGAGGGAGCTGGAAGAGGTGGATGTGTTGCGGACGCATAATCTCTCTCATGGAAACACTTATGAAAACGATGGCGAACGTCTGGTCGGACGTGACGAGGATCAGGTGTTCTTCTTCTCCAAGGTCAGGAGTGACGACCAGAGGGTGGAGGTGTGTACGGCGATGCCTTACAGTGAGCATGTCCATGATGCCATCGATATTGACGACACGGTGTGGCTTATAATTGTCGCGGCTCTGATCGTCACGCTTATAGTGGCCTATTTAGCCACAAAGCAGCTGTCGCGCAACATCCGCTTGCTCAGAGACTTTGCCAACAATGCCGCTGCCGGCGGTAATGTGAAGACGGACTATGAGTTTCCGAACAATGAGCTTGGCGAGATCTCCCGCGAAATCCTGAAGTTCTATCACGAGCGTAACAAGGCTATGGAGGCCATACAACGCGAGCGAAAGGTCTCCATCCACGCGATAGAGGAGAAGGCCAAGATGTCGCGGCAGATGACCAACAATATCAACCATGAGATCAAGACACCGGTAGGTATCATCCGCGGTTATCTTGAGTCGATCCTTGCGGATCCGGATATGGATGCCGAGACACGCACGAGATTCCTCGAACGTATGCTTTCGAATGTGGAACGTCTGACCACGCTTCTCAACGATGTCTCGACCATGACCCGACTGGAGAACGGTGCGGATATGATAGCGGTGGATTGCGTGAATATGCATGACCTCGTGTATCAGATCGAGTATGATCTTCCTGCCAATAACCTTGCAGGCAACTTGGAGTTTCACTTCGATATCCCGCTTGAATGTGAGGTGCTCGGTAACTATGGACTGCTTCAAGGAATGGTGTGCGGCCTGATAAAGAATGCCGCGCTTTATTCGGGAGGCACGGAGATCGGAATGAACATGATCTCGGAAAACGAGCGGTTCTATGTGTTCAATTTCTACGACAACGGAAACGGTGTCGGCGAAGAGCATCTGGCTCATCTCTTCGAGCGGTTCTATCGTGTCGATACCGGCCGTTCGCGCAAGATGGGTGGTACGGGACTCGGTCTGCCGATCGTCAAGAGTACAATAGTTTCACTCGGCGGTACTATTTCTGTCCACAATCGCTCGGAGGGCGGTCTCGAATATATCTTCACTCTCCCGAAATGGACCGGAAGCAGCGAACAGCAATAGCAGCTTGGCTGACATCAATATCGGCGCGGACTGTATGAAACCGCCGGTCTATGCTGCTAAAAAATTGAAACTTTATTCCCTGAAAGAGAGCACTCTTTTTCAGGGAAATTTGTTATCTTTGTGTGGGGCTCGTCTGACGGGCTTGTACCGATCGCGTCCTTTCAGTGCGCAGAGGCCATATATGAAATTGGAAAACGATTGATAATCAGGGCTGAAAAGCTGCAATTGTCAATAATATAATCATCAATAAAAGAGATTCAGAAAAAGATATGATAGATCAGATACTCAATGAGGAGGTGACTGAGCGGGCAGTGCTCGTCGGGCTCATCACCGAACAGCAGAATGAGGCTAAGGCCAAGGAATATCTTGACGAACTTGCATTTCTCGCCGATACGGCCGGGGCGGAGACAGTCAAGATTTTCATGCAGAAACTCCCGTATGCTAACCCGCGCACGTTTGTCGGTAAAGGTAAGCTGGACGAAATACGTGCATATATCGAGGACAATGACATAGGTATGGCTATCTTCGATGATGACCTTAGCTCAAAGCAGGTGCTGAACATCGAGCGCGAACTGAAAGTCAAGATCCTCGACAGAACAAGTCTTATCCTTGACATTTTCGCAAAGCGTGCGCGTACGGCCAATGCAAAGACGCAGGTTGAGCTCGCGCAGTATCAATATCTGCTTCCGCGACTGACAAGGATGTGGACCCACCTCGAACGTCAGCGAGGCGGTATCGGTATGCGTGGTCCGGGTGAGACGCAGATAGAGACTGACCGCCGTATTATCCTCAACCGCATATCATGGCTTAAAGAGCAGTTGCGCGATATCGACAAGCAGAAGGCCGTGCAGCGTAAGAACCGAGGTAAGCTGACGCGTGTGGCCCTCGTGGGCTATACGAATGCAGGTAAATCAACCCTTATGAATGTGCTCAGCAAGAGCGATGTATTTGCCGAAAATAAGCTTTTTGCGACGCTTGACACTACTGTCCGTAAAGTGATTATCGACAATCTTCCCTTCCTGCTCACGGATACCGTCGGGTTCATCCGCAAGCTCCCTACCCATCTCGTGGATTCGTTCAAATCGACGCTCGACGAGGTGCGTGAGGCGGATCTGCTCGTGCACGTGGTCGATATCTCACATCCGAATTTCGAGGAGCAGATAGAGGTTGTCGATAAGACTCTGCGCGAGGTGTGCAACGGTGCGGACAAGCCGATGATCATGGTGTTCAACAAGATCGATGCCTTTACTTATACCCCGAAGGATGAGAATGATCTGACACCTGAGACGCGGGAAAATATATCGCTTGAGGATCTGGAGCGCATGTGGATGGCCAAGATGCCTCACGACTGCGTGTTTATATCAGCGAAGAAGGGTACGAATATCGATGAGCTCAAGCACATGCTCTATGAGCGTGCGAAGGAGATCCATCTTTCGCGTTTTCCTTACAATGATTTTCTTTTTCAGAAGTACGACGAGGAATCAGAGTCATCAGAGTGATGAGGCCTATCAGATGGCTTGATTCAGCTATTTCGATAGGATTTAAGAACTTTATGTAACGCAAACTCTCCCGTCAGCGGAGGAATGTCATCAAACCCTAAGATTAGCAAGCTGTGAGAAAGGTCTTTTGTTTGGAGATGACGTTCCTACCTGTGACGGGAGAGCGATGGGTTACGGCTCATTATGCTATTTCGTTAAGATCTGAGCCGTATGTGATGAATATCGGGAGGGATGTAATATGATGAATGGAGAGAGAAGGCTGGTATCAACGGCGACGGTTGCGGACTGAGCGCACGGCCGATGATGAAGAAGCCTTGGGGGCTTTGGCTTTCTTGACTTTTGCCGGTTTGTTTTTTGATGCAGATGACGACTTTGTCTGCCCGCGTTTGGAACGTGCTGAGCGTACGGTCGGAGTGGCGGAAGCATTGTCGATGCTCTCGCCTGTCGGACTTTCTGCAGCAGCTGTATCTGCAGATGCCATATCGGCCTTCTCAGCGGCCTCACGGCGTGCTGCAAGCTCTTCAAGCGACGGTACCCATAGTTTCTCCTCAAAACTGTCGAGACGCTTCTGTATGCTGTCTCTTGCATGGGCAAGCTCATCGGGATCCTGATGCATCTGCATGAGTGAACGGTTTCTCATGTTGCGGGTCTTGTAGATGTCGCCATTGTAGAGGCCCATCTGGAAGAAATCGTCGTAGGTACATGATGCAAGGTTGTTGTCATCGTTGATAAAGATGTTCTGCGTGGTGAGATAGGGACGTAGGTCATCATATTTCACCCAGAACATCGGATATTTCACGGCTTCACCACCGAAATCGCCCGAACGGTGAAGAACAGGGCAGATGGCCTCGATGCGTGTGCGCATACGGTTCTGACGTTTGTCGAATTCCCAACGTTCGATTACGTAGTAACTCAGGATTTCAGAAGCGGGAACATCAGCCTCCTCAATCACGAAACGGGGGTTACGTTCGGTCGAACCCTTGGCATCAGTGTAGAGTATGTGGAAGCGGTCGAGGACATCGCGCATATTGACCTTGTAAGCGTCCGTGAACATCTCGCGTCCGTCAAGATACTCGTATGCACCAAGTTCGTTGGCTGCCATGCGTCCGAGGATGATACGGAAGAGGTTCTCCTGTCCGTCGATGGGTTCGTCGGGATAGTAAAGCGCGGAATTAGAATCCTTCATAAGGTCAAGTTCACGGTAGATCACGCGCATCCACTGAAGTTCGGAGTCGCTGACTGGAGTGTCCTCGAAGTGAGACTGCATACGCTGGGTCACACCGGAGGTGGATTTTGACGCGTTGCGGTCGTCGGCCGAGCGGCGACGCACGACGCTGCTTGAACTCGATTCCTGAGCAAAAGCTGCTGCCGAGATCATGACGGCTATGGCGGTAAGGAGAAACTTCTTCATTACGGATGATATAGTGTGGATTAAATCCTTAGAAATCTTATATTGAGAGAAGGTCAGTTGACGATTACTTCAACCGGACTCAGGACGCGCTCGATCCCGTCGGGACCTTTAGCGCGGATGCGGGAAATATAGAACCGTTTGCCACGTGAGAGACGTTTGAACTGGTCTTTCTGACGCTGAGAAAAGTTCGGGCCTTGTGACACTTCAGGTATGGCATTGCCCATCTGGTCAAAAAATACGGTCTCAAATCCAAGGACCTGAAAATCGATGTTGAGCATATCGTCGTCGATCGCAGCATCAATTCCGGGTGCAGAGGTGAGGAGTGTCTTTGAGATAGGTTTGCCACCCTTGTAGCGTTCCTTTACACCGTTCGAGCCTGTGTAGGAAATGAAAGCTACGGGATCAGGAAGCTTGCGGACGCGGAAAGTAGAGGTCGCCACGGTCTGCGGACGGCCATCGATGGTGGCCGTTACAGTCATAGTGACATTCTCACCGACCTTGGCAGGACGTGCAATCCAAGTGTCACCCTTGCGGGTAAGAGTTCCATTGGTCATTGTCGCGTTCACAGCATTCATCGGCACACCGGGAACGGATATGCTCATGGGATTGTCAATGCCGGCATAGAGTACGTTCATCATTGTAGCTGATACGGTTGCGGTGGGTTCCATGACCGTATAGGACGATGAGAACGGATGGCGGGTAGAGGTTCCGTCGCCGTGGGGCACTTCGAGATAGCCGTTGTAGTCAAACGTACCTGTGGAGGAGGTGACAAACTCGTAGAGACCTTGATCGTTGGAGAGTTTCTTGCCGGCCACAAAGATCTCCGGACGCGCGGTAGTATCGACGGCGGCGAGTACAATGTTCGCACTATATTTTCCGCCACGCATGACCATGCGCGATTGCGGTATAACGAAAGCATTTATCTCGTTGACGCGGACATCACCGGCATCGACTGCTGCGAGGAGGTTGGTCAGGGCCTCACCCTCGGCATAGCGGATATCGTTCTGGAGTTTGGTGAGTAGAGTGACGGCCGCAACCACAGGTTGATTCTCAAATTTGGCTTCTTCCCAAAGCTGAGGCGTGACCGTGCCGGGACGCATGAATGGTGCTGTCGATAGGGCTTCGCTGATGCTGTTGCGCTTGACTGAGTCGGGGATAAGGGTCGTGATGAAATCACGGTAGGAATCCATCGCTTCATGGAGGACTGCGCCTCCATTCGATCCGGGCGAAAGCATGACCACTGCGGCTGCTTCGAGGTCGTCGCGGCGGTTGATGTCCGAGGGATTACCATCCGGTCCGTCGGCCTTGACGACTATGGCAAGTTTCAGGGAATCTACGAGTGAGTAGAGGTCGGCTGCCTGCCGGCGCACATCGGAAGCCTTGGTGAGCCACGGAGTACCCTTTTCGGGGTTCTGTTGGGTGAAAGCTTCAAGCTGGGAATATATAGCGTCGTTACGGCGTCCGACTGAGGCGTTGGTCCGGGCAAGACCGTCCTCGACCTGTACGAAACCGTCGAGCACGTCGCTTGACACGTTGAGCGCAAGCATGGCCGTGAGGACGATATACATAAGGTTTATCATCTTCTGCCTCGGTGAGAGTCGGACTACGGATTCTGCCATTTATACTGTGTATGTGGATTCTGATTGGTTAAAAAAGGGATTTGTGGTGCAGGAGACGCACCGGAGATCAGTTGACTGCGCCTGACGACTGCGCGCCGGGAATGTCGGACATCATCGGGCGATACATGTTGACAGTCATGGCGTGGAGCATCTTTTCATAGACATGATTGAGCTGCTGCATGTAGCGGGCCATTTTCTCGGTCTCCTCGCAGTAGCGTGCGCTCTGTGACGCACTCTTCTCGTACATGTCACGGATATCTTTGATGCCGCGGTTGACGCGGTCAATTGATTCAAGCTGGGTCGATACGCTCTTGAGCTGGATCTCATAGATGGTGTTGAGACCGCCGAGATTACGGTTGAGGTCACCCATCCGTTCGATGTAGCTACGTGAATTTTCAGTAATTGAAGCTGAGTTCTCAGTAATGGCACGGTAGCTGTCAAGAAGTACGGAGGACACTGAATTGAGAGCCTCTGTTGTCTGACGGAGCTGATCCATCTGCGAGGAGATAGCTGACATCTGCGAGAGGTATTCCTGAGTGGCGGTGGTCAGTTCCGCCATTTTTGAGAGCTGTTCGGCCGCGTCCGACATGCGCTTTATGCTTTCGGAAAGCGAAAGGCGGTCAGCTTCACTGATATCTATCCCTGCGGGGATTCCGGCAGCCTGCATGGCCTGATTGCTTCCGGCCATCTGTCCGTTGGCCGTGCTGTTGCCGACGATGACTGTCCCTCCGCCACCGATGGTACGACCGTTGGCCTCACGTCCGTCAAGTTCGGGAAACACATCCTCCCAGTGATATTCCTTGGGAGGACGGTCAAAAGCCGTCAGGATGAACATCAGGACTTCCGTACCCATACCGATACAGAGGAGCGTATTACCTCCGGGGAGGTGGAGGATCTTGAAAAGAGCACCCCAGATGACGATGGCCGCACCTATACTGTAGGCGAAATTGAAGAGGCGTTGTCCCCCTTCCCATGTCATGATGGTGCTTATACGGTTTTTTATCTTGTCACGTGTCATAAGACTGCTTGGTATAAAGTGATTTGAGGTGGAGTCAATAAGTTTCAGGCACTATTTCTTTGCCTTTGTGCCTTTGGCAAAACCGATCTGCGAACGGACGCAGCGGAAACCGATGTAGGAACGCTGTTCGTTCTGATACTCCCACATACGGAGGTCGGAACGAATATTGTGGGCCACATCTTTCCATGAGCCGCCGCGCACGATCTTGCGCTTCATGCGGTATGGATCTTCCTGAGCGGCATTGTAGCGGTATTCCGGGTTGAGGTCGCTGGTTAATTTGCCTACGCTCTCGGTAAATGCGGTCGAGGTCCATTCGCTGACGTTACCGGCCATGTCATATAGACCGAAATCATTTGGCGAATAGGTACCGACACGGGAGGTGATGAGCTGTCCGTCCTGAACGAAATTACCTTCCTGCGGTTTGAAATTGGCATAGAAGCAGCCTTGATCCTCCGTCAGCGGCAGATCGCCGTCCCAAGGATACATGTTCTCGCTTTTGCCTGCGCGGGCTGCGTATTCCCACTCGGCTTCGGTCGGGAGACGGTAAGGCTCGACATAGACACCCTCGCGGCCGAGCGAGCGGCGGAGGAAGTCTGTGCGCCAGTTTGCGAAGGCATTGGCCTGCTCCCAGCTCACACCTACGACGGGATAGTCATTGTAGCCGCCGTGTGAGAAGTAGAGACGGACGTATGGTTCGTTGTAAGCATTGTCGAAGTCATTGATCCACGCGGTGGTGTCGGGATAGACGTTGACAATATAGGTGTTGACAAAGTCGAAATCACCGGTGAGACCGCGTGTGATGGTCTGGCGGATGATCTCGCCCTCATCGTTGATATAGGCGGTATCCTTCGAGATGATGGGCACGGCGGTGGGAGTCGGCTTGTCGGTATTGTACTCCCTGCGGGCAGGATTCATGCGGTTTTTGCGCTTGGCTGCCTCAGTGTGGTCATAGATCTCGTAGCGGTAGTTGAGCTGTTCGGGATCAAGTTCACGCACACCTGTGATAGGGTTTGTGCGGTAAAGGCTCTCGATGGCGCGCTGCTCATCCTCGTTGGCGTTACGCCAAGGAATGGGTTTGGCCCAGTTGAGACGGGGTGTGATAGGATTGCCCTCGCGGTCCTCCTCGATCTTGAACTCCTCGTTGCCACCGTAGGCCGGATCGGCGAGACGTTCGCGGATGATTGAGTCACGTACCCAGAACACGAACTGCTTGTACTTCGAGTTTGTGATTTCTGTTTCGTCCATCCAAAAAGCATCGACCGACACGCCGCGCGGGTCAGCTTCGATGTTCCAGAGGGAGTCGGCTTTGGAGGGTCCCATCTTGACAGAGCCCCTTGATACGAGCACCATGCCGTAAGGTGTGGGTTCGGTCCATGAAGTGCCTCCTACTCCTGTCACTTCGCCACCCATGGCACTACGGCTGCCGGTAGCGCAGGAAACGGCTGCGGAGAGGAGAATCAGTGCGAAAAGTATGTGGAGTAGTTTTTTCATAAGTTACATTATGCGTATGCTCTTGTGTTTGTGGCGGTTTTTCTCAGAGAAGTCGAGTTTAAGGTTGTAGCCCGCGACGAGTTCATGACTGCCGGACGAGGCTTTTGATATGTCGGAAAGGTGATAGTCATAGCTGTAGCCGATGAATATACCTTTGATTTCTGCGCCAAGCATGATGGACAGGGCGTCGTTGAGACGGTAACCGAGTCCTGCAGTGAACAGCTTGTTGTAGCGGACACGTCCGGTGAGCTGAAGGTCAGTGGTAGTGAAATCACTGCGGACCATGACTGACGGTATCACTTCAAATAACGTGTTTTTTACCGGAATATTGCTTCCGGCCATGAAATAAACTGTACGTGAGGCGGTGAACTGATATGTTCGTGACATTTCGGAAGTGCCGCTCCCCGCAGAGGTCTCTCCGGCGCGCGATGACAGTTCGCTGTCGCTGGTGAAATTAACCGTCGGATTGTTGGCGTGGAGAAGTGAGACCCCGGCCCAGAATTTCTTGTGGACGTAGAACGCTCCTAAGCCGAGATCGAGGGAATTGCCGGCTACGTCGCGCATCGGGATCGCATCGTCGGCCGAATCGTGGTAGCCGTCCTCGTCGGGGATATAGATTTCAGATCCTTTGAACTGCTGATTGTAGAGACCGATTTCAAGACCGACGGTGAGGACACCTTTAAGCAGCTTGAGCTTGTAGGCGATCTGCGCGTCAAGTGTGAAGTTATGGAAAAGACCGTAGGATTCCTGCTGCACGACGAGTCCTGTGCCGAGTTTCCGGTTCAATAATTTGAATGGCATATCGGCGGCGGCTATGAAACTTTGGGGAGCGTTGTCGATGCCTACCCATTGCAGACGTGCGCCTCCACGGATGCGGAGATAGTCCGTGTCGCCGACAGCTCCGGGGTTGTAATAGGTGGGAAGGGCCCAATACTGCGTGAGCATGGCGTCGCCCTGAGCTTTGGTTTTCGGGACGACGGTCAGCAGCAGTAAGGCGGCGAGTATAACCGTCAGATCAAATATGCGCTTTCCGTGTGTCATTCGAAATAGAAGGTTAGGACCACCATGCGTGAGACGGCTTTTTTGAGCGAGTTGGTGATGACGAGTTTGTCAGGCTCCTCAGATATGTCGGGACGGTCGTGGACGAGGCTGTCGCCGAGCCCGAAGCAGAATTTAATCTCCGGATTGAATTTGAAATAGGGGAGATAGAAGTCACATCCGAAACCACAGGTGAGGAAGAAGTCCGAAGTTTTGGTGCGGAGATAGTCGTTGGACTGTTTTGACACGTTGAACGTAGGCATTACTCCTGCCGTGACGTAGGGACGGGAGTTTCGGTAGCGCAAACTTGAAAATTTCAGGTCGAAGGGGAGTACTATCAATGCCGATTTAAGGTTCTGACGATGTTCGAGTCCGGAATTGTATTCGCGCAGCGTTATGTCGCGGTTGCCGAAGTACATACCGGGTGTGAACCGGAGGTTGAAGTAAGTTCCGAGACGGTAATCTATGAGGCCGTTTACACAGAATCCGGGTTGAAACGACGGCTGATCGACGAACCATTGTTCACCTGTCTCGGTGACAAGACCGTTGTGAGTGAAAGTGAAATCCTGAGTGTGGATTCCGACGGAAAAACCGAGATGCCACCGACGGAGGTCAGCGTAAGGTCGGTTCATCAGCTTGTCGTTGAGGTTCTGACACACGACATCTCCGCAGCTCCATGCAAAGAGAACCGCGAGCAAAAGAAATGTGCGCAGAAATGTGGGGAAAGTGTGACTCATCATTCAGTATAACGTGTTCAATTAAAGAATTATTGTTTAAGATCTCTTCCGAATACTCTTGAACAATACGTTGTAGATTTCGCTAAGTGCAAAATAATAGCTATATTTGCATAAAAGAATCCCAGCGAATGAATGATTATAATTTAGGTTTCATATCGAATGAAGCTATATATGACCATGTAAAGGCAACGGTAGAATCCTATCGGCATGAGATAACATTATCTCAGTTTAATGAAAATATTGTTGATCCGATTAAATTGACGTTCGATGCAAAGGTCTATGGTAAAACAATTGAACAGGCCATCGAAGATGAGTGTTTCCGTCAGATTGATAAATCAAATACGAATAGGATTGGATATTTCCATCAGAATATCTTCAAATATGCCGGTAATGGTTGGGTTGTACCTAAAGAAGGGTTCGATGTTGAAAATGACCAACTTCATATCTATGCTGAATTAAAGAATAAGCATAATACCATGAACTCTGCTTCAGGTGCAAAGACCTATATGAAGATGCAGGGAAAGTTATTGGATGATGATCAGGCTACTTGCTATTTGGTGGAAGTTATTGCCAAAAGATCGAAGGATATACCTTGGAAAGTGTCACTGGATAAGGTTTCACGTTCGCATAAGTGCATAAGACGGATTTCGATGGATAAATTCTATGAAATTGTTTTCGGTGATCCAAAGGCTTTCTATAAGTTATGTTCAGCATTGCCTCGTATCATAGAGGATGTCGTACGTGATAATGAGCAATTGTCATTGAATAATACGGTTTATGCAGAACTGACCCGTGAGCATTCGGATCTGCTGACAGCTTTATATCTACTCGCTTTTTCGTCCTATGAGGGTTTCAATGATCTGATGGAAGGAGGTGCATCGTGAACAGACGTACAATATCCATAAATAATCTTGCAGATTTAGTAGGCTGTTCTCGCTCAACGGTTGAGAGCTGGATTAGAAAAGGTAAATATCCAGTTCATTATGGTGTGGATGATAAACGTTTTTTTTATCTGGACGAGCTGACTGATATACCTGAAATTGCGGCAATGCAATCAACCAGATGGAATGAAGAAAAACTTTCTTCACCAAATGGCTGCTTCTCGTCTGTTGAACTTTTCGCAGGTGGGGGAGGTCTGGCTTTAGGTATGGAGAAAGCCGGTTTTAAGCATGTGCTTTTAAATGAATTTGACCATAATGCATGTGAGACCTTGCGTAAGAACCGTCCCGATTGGAATGTGGTTGAGGGTGATATCCATGATATAGATTTCTCACCGTTGAACGGTAAGGTCGATTTTCTGTCCGGAGGATTCCCATGTCAGGCTTTTTCGTATGCCGGCAAAAGATTAGGTTTTGATGAGGCACGCGGCACACTGTTCTTTGAACTTGCTCGTGCTGTTAGGGAAATACAACCTAAGGTTTTCATGTGTGAGAATGTGAAAGGGCTTCTTGAACATGATAATGGAAATACTATGCGTGTCATTAGAAACGTCATAGATGACTTAGGTTATTCACTCTATGCTCCCCATGTTTTAAGAGCTATCCAGTATGATGTGCCACAAAAACGGGAACGCTTGATCCTTATAGCGGTGCGAAAAGACTTGGAAAAAGATTTTGTCTTTGAATGGCCAGATGTAGCACCTGAGATAAGAACCCTGCGAGATGCGTTTTGTAAGGGTGAACTGTTTGAATGTGATGTACCTGTGTCACAAGGACAAACTTATCCTGAATCAAAACGTAAGGTTATGGATTTAGTTCCCGAAGGTGGGGATTGGAGGGATTTGCCTGAGGATGTGGCTAAGGACTATATGAAGGGAAGTTATAATCTCGGGGGAGGTAAGACGGGTATGGCACGTCGTCTATCAATGGATGAACCAAGTTTGACTTTGACTTGCGCGCCTGCCCAAAAACAGACAGAACGGTGTCATCCATTAGAGTCTCGTCCATTGACTGTCAGGGAATATGCAAGAATCCAGACTTTCCCGGATGATTGGTTCTTTGCAGGGAATCTTACAGCGCAATATAAGCAGATTGGTAATGCTGTTCCGGTCAATATGGCTTGGGCGATAGGTCGGTCTCTGATAAGAGCTTTTAATAAACTTGCAGATACTTGTGGAGCATCGACTGGTGAGGGAGATATTTCCTATAAGCTTGATGGACTATTTGAGGGGATTGCCTGTGAGGATGTCCCTCCTTATAAAACAAAAAAATAGATGTTCGGCTTCTGATTTCAGAAGCTGAACATCTATTTTTAAGATTCCTTGATCAGTCCGTCACGCGGAGCAGATAGTAGTTTTTCTTGCCGCGCTGCACGAGAATGTATTTATCGTTGAGCAGCATATCGGTAGTCGCGGGTGCGTAAGGATCGGAGATCTTCTCCTTGTTGATGCTCACACCGCCACCCTGAACCAGCTTGCGCATCTCGCCCTTTGAGGGGAATACGGGAGCGATGTCTGTAAGAAGATCTACAAGTTTGACGCCTTCATTGATGGCCGAGCGTGAAATCTCGAATTGAGGTACGCCTTCCATCACCGCGAGGAGTGTTGCTTCGTCTATCTTGTGAAGGATATCGCCGGCTTTGTTACTGAAGAGGATCTGAGATGCTTCGACTGCTGCTTCGTAGTCCTCAGCTGAGTGAACCATCGTGGTGACCTCCTTGGCGAGACGCTTCTGCATGGGACGCTGCCCCGGATCTTTGGCGTGCTCCTCGATGAGAGCGTCGATATCCTCCTTGGTTAGGGCAGTGAAGATCTTCAGATACTTCTCGGCGTCGGCATCGCTGACATTGAGCCAGAACTGATAGAATTTGTAAGGTGAAGTGTAGCGCGGATCAAGCCATACGTTACCACTTTCGGTCTTGCCGAACTTGCCTCCGTCAGCCTTTGTGATGAGGGGGCATGTGAGGGCGTAAGCCTCGCCACCGAGTTTACGGCGGATGAGTTCGGTACCGGTGGTGATGTTGCCCCACTGGTCAGAACCTCCAAGCTGAAGCTTGCAGTTCTTGTCCTTGTAGAGCGTATAGAAGTCGAAGCCTTGGAGAAGCTGATAGGTGAATTCAGTGAAGCTCAGACCATCACGGGCCTCGCCGTTGAGACGTTTCTGGACAGAATCCTTTGCCATCATATAGTTGACGGTGATGTGCTTGCCGATTTCACGGGCGAAATCAAGGAAGGTCACATCCTTGGTCCAGTCATAGTTGTTGACCATTTCGGCTTTGTTGGGGGCATCGCTTTCGAAGTCAAGGAATTTCGACAGCTGCTTTTTGATTGCCTCTTGGTTGTGGCGGAGGGTTTCCTCATCGAGGAGGTTACGCTCTGCACTTTTGCCTGAAGGGTCACCGATCATGCCTGTAGCACCTCCCACGAGTGCCAACGGCTTGTGGCCGCAACGCTGGAAGTGACGGAGCATCATGACTCCGCAGAGGTGACCGATGTGGAGGCTGTCGGCCGTCGGGTCGATGCCGAGATAGGCAGTGGTCATGCCTTTTTTGAGCTGTTCGTCTGTGCCGGGCATGACGGTGTGGATCATGCCGCGCCAAGTGAGTTCTTCAATGAAATCCATTTGTCTTTATGTTTGTCCGGAAGCGTAATTCCATTTGATTTTGACATGTCGTCCGGTGAGATCGTTTCCGGTATTTTACGTGATTGGTGACTGTGGTTATTTGAGTGTGGCGAGGGTATCGGCAATGCGGCGGAGAGCTTCGCGGAGATTGTCGTCAGATGTGGCGTAGCTCAGGCGGATGTAGCCTTCCATGCCGAATGCTCCACCGTCAACGGTTGCCACATGGCCTTTTTCAAGGAGATACATGGCGAGGTCAGCCGAGCAGCCGATAGTTTTGCCTTCGGGAGTAGTCTTGCCGATATATGCGCTGACTTCCGGGAAGAGATAGAAGGCACCCTGCGGACGATTGACTTTGAGGCCGGGGATCTTTGAGGCGAGATCGACCACGAGATCGCGGCGGCGTTCAAAAGCCTTGTTCATCTCGGCGATGCAATCCTGCGGGCCGGTATAGGCGGCTTCGGCTGCTTTCTGTGCGATAGAAGAAGCGTTTGAGGTATATTGACCCTGAAGCTTGGTGACAGCCTTTGCGAGCCACTGGGGAGCGGCACAGTAACCGATGCGCCATCCGGTCATGGCGTATGCCTTTGAGACACCGTTGATGATGATGGTGCGGTCAGCGATTTCCGGGAATGATGCGAGCGAGGTGAATGAGCCTGTAAAGTTGATGTGCTCATAGATCTCATCGGCGAGGACCATGATGTCGGGGTGCTTAGCAAGCACATTGACGAGACCTTGGAGCTCTTCGCGTGAGTAGATGCTGCCAGTCGGGTTGGAGGGCGAGCAGAGCAGGATCATGCGGGTTGCGGGAGTGATGGCCGCTTCGAGCTGTGAGGGAGTGATCTTGAAATCTTGGTTTATGTCGGCGAGAACCTCGACGGTCTTGCCTCCGGCCAGTTTCACCATCTCGACATAGCTCACCCATGCGGGCATAGGGATGATCACTTCGTCACCGGGGTTGATGGCGGCGAGGATCACGTTGCAGAGAGCCTGCTTGGCACCGTTTGACACCACAATCTGTTCGGGAGCGAATGTCACGCCGTTTTCTTTTGAAAGCTTTTCTGACACGGCTTTGCGGAGCGACATGTAGCCGGGGACAGGGGTATAGAATGTGAAGTTGTCGTCAATTGCCTTTTTCGCAGCCTCCTTGATGTGATGGGGGGTCTCGAAGTCGGGTTCGCCGACTGAAAGGTTGATGACATCTACGCCCTGAGCCTTCAGCTCATTGCTTTTCTGTGACATTGCGAGGGTGGCTGAAGGAGCCAGCGACTGCACGCGATCGGAAATATGGGTCATATATCTGTGAGTGTTTGGTTTAACGTGTTAAGTATTACGCGAGTGCAAATTTAAGTAAAATCCTTGAAATTTATCGGCTCGCCGGTCAAAGTTTTCGTTAAAGAATCATTTGCCAGTAATAAAAAATATGCCGGATGGAGGCATCCGGCATATTTTTATTCGTGTCGCTGATGGAATCAGTATGCTTGTGTTAAGCTTTCGCAGCTGCGGCGCGGGCTCGCATGGCGGCCATGACCTTGCCTTTTCCGAGACGGATGTAATCGACGAGCGGACGTGATGCAGGACAGATGTAGCTGCATGAGCCGCATTCGATACAGTTGGCAATCTTGTTCTGCTCGGCATCGTCCCATTCATGGAGACGGGACAATGTGCTGATGAGGAACGGTTCGAGACCCATCGGACAGGCTTCGACGCACTTGCCGCAACGGATGCAGTTCTCTGCAGGACGGCGGTGAGCGTAGCGGCTATCGAGAAGTATGCCTGACGTACCCTTGATCATCGGAGTCTGGAGGGTAGAGGCCGTACGTCCCATCATCGGGCCACCAAGGATGATTTTCTCGTATTCCTTACCATCAACGAGAGTGGCGAGGATAGTGCCGAGAGCCACACGGAGATTTCGGCCTGTCTCACCGTCATGGATGGTGAGTACGCGATCCATCAGAGGCTCGCCGAGGACTACAGCGCGATATACGGCATAGGCGGTGGCGACGTTCTGGACAATGGCACCGGTAGCGATAGGGAGTCCGCCGGAGGGAACTTCCTTGCCGATGACAGCTTCAATGAGCTGCTTCTCACCGCCCTGCGGGTATTTTACCATCATCGGCATCACTTCGAGACCTGCAACCTTGGATGCAGCCTTTGTGAGAGCCTCGATAGCTTCAGGCTTGTTGTTTTCGATAGCTATGACGCCACGGTTTACACCGGCCGCACGCATGAGCAGCTCTACGCCCTTGACGATCTGCACCGGATTCTCGCGCATAAGCATATCGTCGCATGAGAGGCACGGCTCGCATTCAGCCGCATTTATGATCACGATTTCTGCTTTCGAACCGGGAGGGGGCGAGAGTTTGACATGTGTGGGGAAGGTGGCACCGCCGAGACCGACGATACCGGCATTCTTGATGATATCTATGATGGCTTTGCCTTCAAGCGCGGCGAGCTCGGCCTCACTGCGGACGGGTTTGCCACCTTTAGCGATAGCTTCTGCGTCGGCAGCGCGATCTTCTTCGTCGCTCTTTATGTAGATAGCCTGCACGGGCATTCCTTGCGGAGTACGGGCCACATCAATTTTGACAACTGTTCCTGAAATGGGAGTGTGGACGGGAGCGGAGACGAAACCTCCTGCATCGGCCACACGGTCACCACGCTTCACCTTGTCGCCTTTCTTGACGATAGGTGTTGCAGGGGCACCGATGTGCTGTGACACCGGAAGAACTACTTCCTCAGGGAGAGGAAGATTTTCGATGGGCTTGCCTGCGGCAATTTTGTTTTCAGCGGGGTGGACTCCGCCGATTTTAAAGGTATGTAGTTTCATGACTTTTGATTTCAGGCTGTTTCTTCGACTGTTTCTTTGGCCGGAGCTTTCTTGACGGGGAAGTTCACGGCATGGATTGCGTGGGTGGGACAAACATCGACACACTTGCGGCAAAGTTTGCACTTCTCATAGTCGATATACGAGAGATTGTTTGCGATGGTGATTGCATCGTGTGTGCATTCCTTGAGACATTTCGAGCAGCCGATACATGCTACCTTACATGCCTTCATGGCCACTGCGCCCTTCTCCTTGTTGGAGCAGGCTACATACACCCTCATGCCGCGCGGACCTTTGTTGCGGAGTTCGATGATGGAGCGGGGACAAGCTTTGACACATGCGCCGCAGCCCACACACTTGTCCTCGATGACTTCGGGGAGACCGGTCTCAAGGTTCATCTTCATTGCGCCGTAGGGACAAGCCTCCACGCAGTCGCCACAGCCGAGACATCCGTTGGGACATGCTGATTCGCCTGAACCGAGTGAAGCGAGCACCGCGCATGTCGGGGCACCCTCGAAACGGGCGAGACGGGGACGCAGGTCACAGGTGCCGTTACACTTGATGACTGCGATTTTAGGCTTGGTTTCAGCAGCCGTGAGACCGACGATCTCACCGATCTTCTTCATGATCGCGCTACCTGAGGCCGGACATGCAAGACCGTCAAGAGTATCGGCACACACACATGCCGCCGCGAAGTCACGGCAACCGCTTCGTCCGCAACCACCGCAGTTAGCACCGGGCAGGAGGGCTTCTACTTGATCGATACGGGGATCTTCATGTACATGAAAACGCTTGGCTACGATGTAGAGCACGGATGCACCTACAATTCCGATAATTCCAAGGACAATGATGGAAGTTACTATAATATTCATGGTAATAATTTAAAACTTCATATTTTTCTTATTTTCCAACTAATTTTCTGTGCGAACCGTTTCCGGTTACGGTAGAGGAAGAGGTCATAGAGACCGAGGGCGGCAGCTCCGCAGGCGATGGACCATCCGCCGAGCGACGGGACACCGAGACGAAGCCCGACGATCACTCCTCCGAATATGAGGGTGGGCAGGATCAGAGCCCACCATGTGGCGCGGAGGGTTGAGGCGGATGTCGCGGTGACCTCCACTTTTTCGCCGATAGAAAAGTTATTGGCCTCAGGAGTGTCGATAGTGATGAGTTCTGGCTTGCTGCCTTCCTTGGTGTTACACAGGGCCATGACCGCGCAGCCGTCACACTTGCAGTCGTCTTCCGTGCGGATGGCGAGATAGCCGTTTTCCACTTTCTCGATGACTCCCCGGTGGGTTACGTCTTCCTTACTCATGATAATAGATAAAAAACACTGAGATATGCGGGAGCAAAGTTAATGATTTTCTACAAAAAGTCCAAAATGTTTTGAAATGCCGGAGATTTTCAAGTCATTAAAATGCGGATTCCTTAACTAGAGCCGCTGTGATGCTCATGATGCATACGGATTGCCGTTCTTGCTATCTCTGATCAATGAGCGCAACTTTGCGGCGTTCCTCTTTAACAAGCCTTGGCAGAATTTTGATAAAATTCCAGTAGCGGGGTATGTTTTTCTTGGGCTGCTCTAATGCGCGGTGGAGCCATTCAAGACGTAGTTTGAGCATCCATTTCGGAGCACGCTTGACATCCCCGACTCCTGCGTTGAAATTGAATATTGCTCCATAGCCGAACATTATCCCCCTTTTCAGAAATGGTTTCAGCCTTGCCATGAACATCTCTTGTTTTGGTGCGCCGAGACTCACCCATATTATATCGGGATTGTCCGCATTGATCATGTCGGCTATGCCTTGGTAATCGAAGTCCTCTACCGCACGGAATGGTAAGGTCTCAAATCTCATGTCCTTGATCTTAGGATCGATTTTCGTAAGATTCTTTTTCAGCCCGGCCAGTACCTCCTCGGTATTGCCGAGGAAGAATTGCCTGAAGCGTCTCATACTGATATATTTCAGAAATATGTCTGCTCCTATGTAGCTGTCGATCGGTTCATGGTGGATGCGTCCGAGTATCTTTGCAAGTACGCTGCCGTCGCAGTTGTTGACGAGAGCCCCGTTCAGCACCTTGAGGAATTCCGGATTCTTATTGGCAACAGTGAGATTATTCGACTCCACCGAGCAACTGTAGCCCGGTGTGCCGTCTTCGATCGCTTTGAAGATTGTACGGTCGAGCTTGTCGCGGTCAAACTCGATTCGCACGTTGAAATATTTTTTATCCTCGACCATTAGCTTTTTCTTTTGCAATTGCGTTTTCAATCCATTTGTATTGCTGTCGCAGACCATCTTCGAGGCTAACACGTGGCTCCCAGCCGAGGATTTCACGCGCTTTGCTGTAGTCCGCGCTGCGGGCCTTGTCCCCTTCCGGTTTGGTGATGTCGAAGAAGGGAGTGATGTCCTTATTGCTGATCTTGACCACTGTTTCAGCGATTTCAGCGATAGAGGTGCAGACCGAAGGCCCTATCTGTATCCATCCGTGTCCCCAACCTTTCTCAAGAGCCAGCATTAGGGCTTCGACAACATCATTCACATGCAGGAACGCTCGTCCCTGTTTACCGCTGCCCCAGACAACGAAATCCTCCGCCGGATAATTTATTGCCTTTCGGATTAGTGCGGGGATAACCTGACTCCGCTCTCCGAAATCGCAGGGCGAACCATATACGTTGTGGAACTGGAGTGTACAGCACGGGATGCCAGTCTCTTTTTCGAGATAACCGATCTCAAGTTGTCCCATGAGTTTGCTCCAGCCGTAAGCGGATTCCGGAAGAGCCGGAAACAATTCATCTTCACGCAATGGAATCACATCAAGCGAATTTTGACGTGTCAGCGGATAGCTGCAAGCGGTGCCGACATAGATCAACCCCTTGATCCGATCTTTACCTGCTTTACGCACTGAATTAAAGACATTAGTGTTGATGAGGTTGTTCTGGCGGAACAGTTCCCCTTGGTTGCTGAACACATAATTGATGCCGGCGACAATATCAGCAAGATGGATAACATATTCATTTTCACTTATGATATTGTCAAGTTCATCGCTACTGGTCGAAAGATCGATATTGAAAAAATGTGTATCCTGATTTATTACCGGTTTGCCTGATTCATCGTTCAGGTATTCAAGTTTCCCGCGCCACAGATTATCGATGACTGTGACTTCATGACCTTCTTTTACAAGACGTTTGACAAGGTTGCTGCCTATCATACCACAACCGCCGGTAACAAGTATTTTACTCATAATAAATATGGTATATTCAAAAAAAGTTGATTGGTTTTATGCTATGTCTGACTTAAATGTCAGAAGTGAATTTTCTATGTCCTCTGATGTAGCAGATCCGAATATATTTTGCCAAGTCTTTTACCGATTGATTCGATGTTGAACTGATTCTCCGCGAATTTTTGAGAGGATTTCTCGATCCTTACTCTTAGTTTGTCATCAGTGATCAGTCTTTCAAGCTGTTCGGAAAGTCTCGTCGTATCACCGGGTGTGAAAAGCAGCACATCATCCTCATCATGGACAATATCCGGAAGGCCGCCGACAGGAGTTGCGACCACTGGAAGACCGTAAGCCCATGCATCAAGCACTGCCATCGGGAAACCTTCGGCATAGCTTGGCAGACAGAATATCGATGCTGAGCTGAACAATGAATGTTTCTTCTCTCCTGAAACCCATCCGGGAAATTCCACTTGCGCCTCTATACCGAGTTGTTTCGCTATTTCTTTCCCTTTTCCGATCTCACCGCTGCCGGCAAACACGATTTTCCAGTCTGGGTATTTGTGAGCGATTTTTGCAAAGGCTCTTATCAGGTCATGATAGCCCTTACGCGGACTGATCACGCCTGCCGACAGGATGAATTTCTGTTTTGCGGTATAGTGGCTGTCTTTTGGGAGAGCCGGACATGGATTGTACAGGACATGAATTTTATCCCTTATGTCGAACACTTTGCAGACGTTTTCTTTCCACATATCCGAGAGGACGATCACATGGTCTGCATCCTCAAAGAGTTTTCTATATACGTCCTTATATGACCCTTCGATAGTCGAAGCTGTGTCAAAGGCATGGAAATGGACAATCGTTTTCTTTCCCGACAGCTTGGCCAGACGCATGAATATGCTTTTCCTTCTTGCCGAAGGTGCTTCTCCAATGTGTATATGTACTATATCGCAGCTGGGAAGATAGAAGATATATTTGGACAATCCGCTAAGGAGATATAGAAATTTTGTAAATTTCGATCCGCTACGATGGGTCGCAATCCATTTACATCCGGTCTTTTCCCATTCCTTTGAACTCTCATGAGCCATGACCACGGAAGAAATCCCGCCATGTGTGTGGCGGGAAGTAGCAAGCACAAGTACTTCATACATTTTTAATGACATTGTCCGTGATGGTATATAGAGATGACCTAATTAAAAAACGTTTAATAATAATGAAAATTGTATGAATAATAGACGTTTTTAAGCTATAAGAGGGGTCGATCACAATATTAAGAGGGAAAAGTATCAATGATTATCCCTCCAACGTATCTCAGATATTCGGTTGCTCCCAAGTATAGGTCGATGTACAGTGGATTGTCTGTGACAGGTTAGCGATTTTGAGGGTGAAATCGCCTTCTTCGAGAGTCCATTTGCCCCATGAATTGACAAACGCGAGGTCGGAAGCCGGGAGCGTAAAGCTTACAGTACGGGTCTCACCGGGCATGAGAGCGATTTTGCTGAATCCGCGCAGACGCTTGTTGTCAGGGACGACTGATGCCACGAGGTCCGATGAGAACAGCAGTACAGCTTCCTTGCCGTCGCGCTCACCGGTGTTGGTTACGTTGACGCTCACCGTCAGGATGTCGGATGGCGAGAACTCCTTCTTGTTGACCTTGAGATCGGAGTATTCAAAAGTAGTATAGCTTTTTCCGTAACCGAAAGGCCACTGGACATTGACACGCGCGTCATAGTCATAGACACCTTCCATTTTACCGACTTCCTCACTCACCTTGTAGTCATACGTGACGAGTGAGTTGATCTCGCGTGGATAGGTGAACGGTAGTTTCGCCGAGAAGTTGCGCTCTCCGGCCAAGAGTCCTGCAAGCGCGTCGCCACCGAAGTTGCCGGGCAGGAGGATATCGATGATACCTTTGGCAAGAGGCTCTATGTCGGCGATGATGCGCGGACGGCCTTCGTTGACGATAAGCACGATGGGTTTGCCTGTCTTTGCGAGAGCCTTGACCATGTCGCGTTGGTTAGCCGACAGATGGAGGTCGGTCAGGTTGCCCGGACTCTCGCAATAGGAATTTTCTCCGATACACGCCACGATGACATCAGCATCGACAGCGGCTTTCACGGCATTGTCGAAATCCTCCACAATCTCATCCTGATATGATCCCTTTTCGCTGAATGTCACGGTCGGGACATAATTCACGTTTCCGGCACCGAACTTCTCATTGAGAGCTTCAAGGATGGTATTGTAATCCTTGGCATAGACATCGGACAGATGCCCCTGCCAAGTGTATGACCAGCCTCCGTTCAGTGAGCGCATGGAATTGGCGGTCGGGCCGGTGACGAGTAAGCGTGTGCCGGGAGCTATTGGGAGGATGTTATCATCATTTTTCAGCAGGACCATTGTCTCCGCAGCCCCATCGAGAGCAGCCTGACGGAATTTGTCGGATGCAAATTCCGGATGATCCTTGAGAGTGGTGTTGGGATGTTCGAACAGGCCGAGACGGTATTTCAGGCGCAACACACGTGAAACTGCATCATCGATACGGCTCATGGGGATACTTCCTTCATTCACAAGCTCCCGCAGAATAGTGCAGTAATCAACGCTGTAAGGCTCCATTGCCATGTCGATACCTGCATTTATGGCTATGCGGATGGCATCCTTCTTGTCCTTTGCCACCTTTTCGCGTGTGTAAAGATTGTTGATGTCAGCCCAGTCTGTCACGATCATACCGTCCCACTGTAGATCATTCTTGAGCCATTGGGTCAGCAGTATAGGATCGGCATGTACGGGCGTGCCATTGACTGATGCCGAATTGACCATAATGGTCAGAGCTCCGTTCTTAATAGCTTCGAGGTGAGGGGCAAAATGCTTTTCGCGCAGGTCCGAGATGGAAATGTAGGCCGGCGTGCGGTCTTTTCCGGAATAAGGGACGCCGTAGCCCAAGAAATGCTTGACGGATACAGCTATGTGATTGCGGTCGATATGATTGGGATTGTCACCTTGGAAACCTCTGACAGCTGCACCGCCCATGAGGGCGTTCACGAGGGGATCTTCGCCATAGTTTTCCCAGAAGCGTGGCCAGCGCGGATCACGTGCGAGGTCAAGGGTGGGGGAGAAAGTCCACGGACAGTCACTCGCACGGGTCTCGTAGGCTGTGATTTCCGCGGCAGTCCGGCATAGACCGGTGTCGAATGAAGCGGCCACGTTGATGTTCTGTGGGAAGAGCGTACCGCCGTTGGTGTAGGTCGTGCCGTGGTTCTGGTCAAGGCCATAGATGCAGGGGATGCCGATGTGTTTCATCGATGCTTCCTGAATCTGCGGGATTAGTTCGTTCCATTCCTGCGCATCCAGACAGTGGGAGGAGGGGGTGTTGAGGATCGAACCAACTTTATACACACCGAATATCGTATCGACTTTCTCCTTGATGAGCCTGAACTGTCCGTCAGGGCCGGTCTTGCCGATGACGTCGAGTTGCAGTTGGGTCATTTGTCCGATTTTCTCTTCGAGAGTCATTTCCGAGAGAGTGTTTCTGACTTTCTTTTCAATTTCAGGATCTGGGGGAATCACGGGTAGGGTGATTGGGGTGTAGGCCATAGCGGGAAGTGCCATGGCCGTAAGCGAAATAAGGAAGCTACGGAGCATAGTTGAAAAATGAAAAAATAATGACGGTATTACTGTTTGTGTAAGATATTTCTCTCCGGACTCTCAGGATTCCTTGGATGTTGGTTTCTTCAATTCCGGATAGGATATGCGTGAATGGTACATGGTGCGCAGACGCTGTGTGAACACCTCTTTGATCGTGCTTACATCCCTGAAGGATATCGGTGACTCGTTGTGCAGACCGTCGGCTATCTGTGAATCAATGATCTTATTGACAAGATTGTTGATTGCCTCCGGAGAGTGGTCCGGCATGGAGCGTGAGGCGGCCTCGATCGCGTCCGCCATCATCAGCAGCGAGGTTTCCTTGGACTGCGGATTAGGTCCGGGATAGCTGAATGAGGCCTGATCGACCGTCTCATCGGGATGGGCGTTGCAATATGTGTTGTAGAAATAGCGGGCCATGCCTGCGCCATGATGCTCTGCTATGAACTGACGTATCATTTTCGGAAGCTTTGCTTTTTCGGCAAGCGCAAGTCCTTCGGTCACATGCCCCGTGATGATTCTTGCACTCTGGATTGGATCAAGGGCATCGTGTGGATTGACTCCGTGCTGATTCTCGGTGTAGAATGCCGGATTTTTGATCTTGCCTATATCGTGATAGAGTGCTCCGGTCCTTACGAGCTGCACGTTGGCACCGATACGGCTTGCGGCGGCCGATGCAAGGTTACTCACGGCCATGGAGTGGTTGAATGTGCCCGGACATTCCTCTGAAAGTTCGCGCAGAAGCGGGTTGTTGATATCGGATAGCTCCACGAGTGTTACACGCGAAGTGAAGCCATACACTCTCTCCAAAAGGAACATGAGGACGTAGCTGAACGAGATGAGGATGGCGTTGATGGCAAAGCAGCCGAACACCCTGCCTTCTGTCTTTGCGAGCGAGCCGGAAAGCATGACTTCCATAGCCACGTAGGACAGTGCGTAGGCAAGGAATATGAGTGCCGCCGTCCGTATGAGCTGTCCGCGGCGTGTCAGGTCTTTGAGTGAGTCGATGGCGACAACACCTGCAATGAATTGCAGGAAGATGAACTCAAGCGCGAATGATGAGGTTATGGCGCAGATGAGCACGAGGATGAGGTGGCAGAAATAGGCCGTGCGCGAGTCGAGGAAGATAAGAATCAGGATCGGGACAGCTGTGAAGGGAGTGATGTAGTAACCGTTGATGAACGTGGCCTGCATGGCGAAGGCAAACAGTGTGAATAGTCCGATCAGGCTGATGATGAACACCATCGTGCGGTCATCCTTGAAATAATCCGGACGGAATATATAGAGGTAGGCATAGAGACAGCCGTAGAGGATGAGCATGTAGAGCATCTGTCCGGCTATCGGGTAGTAGTGTTGCGAGATTGTTCCTTTGCCGCGCTCGTTGGAAATCTCCTCGTATGTACGGAGCACTGTCGCGAGACGGGAGGTAACGATGTCGCCCTTGTCGATGATACGTTCACCCTGCTGTATCACGCCTATGGGAGCCATGGCCTTCTGATATGCCTCATTCAGCAACCTCTGAGATGTGATGGTGTCCAGCATGATGTTGGGGTGAAGTGTCTGGGACAGTTTCGTGGCAGATATTGCCTGACGGATATCACGGTTATCCAACACGCTGTCAAGATGCTCGTAGGCACGGAATGCCGACAGGAATCCTGATGTCGGGATACTGATGGCCACATTGTCGTGCAGGAATCTCACGGCCGGGAGTTTGCCGGAATGGATCTTGGTATAGGTCTCACGATCGACGATACCGTTTTCATACACCTTTCGGATCTCCTTTATGATCTGGTTACGTTGATCAGGGGTGATGTTCAGGCCGGCAGCGGAGTTGAGGCGGGTTGTGTAGTCGGAGATTATGGTTTTTTCAGCTATGGCATCGCGGACAAACACGGGTTCGAAATGCTTGTCAATACTGTCCTTCACCTTCATGGCACTGACGGAGTCAAGGTGGATGGGGATGTCGAACGGTGCGGTCAGAAGGGAGTAGCTCCACGGACGTCCTTCCTCAAAAGTGTAATGATTCTCGGCGGAACGAGGCAGGAAATAGACGGTGACAGCAACTACAATTATGAAAAGCACTACTCTGAGTGTGAGTTGGCGCGATGGCATCTGATTCATACGTCGAAAATGTTGCGGACAATAGTCCAGATAATGATGGTGAAGAGAATGGAGAGGATGAAGACGCGGGCCGAAAGTATGCGTTGGAGGCGGCTTCCACGCAGTCTTGGAATCCTTGAGAGGAGCAGGAGCCCTATCAAGGGAATTTCGATGATGAAGAGTGCATTATAGGCAAACGCACTTCCAAGATCACCGTGGAGCAGGGCGTGGACAGCCCTCTGCGAACCGCATCCGGGACAGGATAAACCGGTAAGCATCTTGAAGGCACAACGTGGGTATAGTCCCGACGATGGTTCTGCGAAGAAGTAAAGTGCAAGTAGCCCTGCAGCAATGATGACCGCTATGATGAGGAGGAGTTGACGGTTGGAGGCGCAGAAAGGCTCACGGATCATCGGCAGTCAGGTGTGGATTAGAAGAGGCTGCTGAACAGCATGGAGAACGGGGCCCAGATCAGTCCTGCTACAAATGAGATGATGACCCATAGCTGGGCTTTTGACGATGCGTCGAGCGATGCCATGTAGTCACCTCTGTAATATGCCGGAGATACTTTGGCGGCATAGATTATGGCTACGATACCCGTGGGGATACAGCAGCAGATGGTGGCGAGTATGGCCCAGATGAGATAATTGTCGGGCATAGGCGGACGGTCATTGCCATTATTGAATCCATACTGGTTCGGATTCTGCCCGTAGAACTGTCCGTAGGGATTCTGTCCGTACTGCTGGTTGGGATTGTAGGTATTGTTTGCATAAGGATTTGCGTAGGTTCTGTCTGACCGGTTTCCGGTGAACGACGGTTGATTGTCGGAATCGACTTCTGCATTACCGTTCATTCCTGAAATTATGGCAGCGATTTCAGGGATAGAGCCAGCGGTTGACCAGTCGCTGAGACCTTCATGCCACACAGGGGTTGACGGAGTGAGACCGGGAGTCGCGGCGACTTCGTCGAGTGTCAGTGGACCTTTCTGTACACTGTTTATTATGATCCAGTATTTCATCGGTGAAATTCGGAGAGTTTTTTTGAGTGATTATTGTAATTCTATCATGAAAATGAGGATGTGTCAAAATTAATAAATTTCCGGTTGCAGGGCTTGCGTTCGCACTGGCTGTAATACAAGCTTAAATACTTGTCGCAGCAGTTGGAATCCGGCCAGCGCGAACGCAAGCCCTGCAACCGATTTATTTTTTGACACACCGACACATACTTATTTCAGGTACATGAGTACATGTGTGGCATTGACACTGTCGGAACAGTCATTAACGAAAAAACGTCCTGTCGATCAGGGTGGGGATCAGAAGAATTTGGTCTCCTCACCGAGAATGTCGGAGAGGACGGCGTTGGCCAGACGTGACGCTCCGATTCGGAAATATTCGTTGGTCTCAACCCACTTGTCGCCGAGGACAGTCTTGACGATTGTGTAGTATTTGAGTGCCTCTTCGGTAGTTGACACGCCTCCGGCAGCCTTGAAGCCTACCATGCGTCCGGTCTTTTCGTAATATTCCTTGATGCATTCACACATGATGTAGGCCGCTTCGAGTGATGCGCCCTCATATTCCTTACCGGTAGATGTCTTGATGAAGTCCGCTCCGGAGTACATGGCGAGTATCGATGCGTTACGGATATTCTCGGCTGTCTTGAGCGCGCCGGTTTCAAGGATGACCTTCATGAGTGAGCTGCGGCATGAATGCTTCATTTCTGAGAGCTGGTCGCACACTTCCTCATAATCCTTGTCAAAGAAGTCACCGAGGTCGATCACAACGTCGATCTCGTCAGCTCCTGCTTCAACTGCCAGACCCACCTCTGCGATTTTTACCTCAATGAAGCTCTGTGCAGAGGGGAAACATCCTGCCACGGATGCGATATCGACATCGGAACATTCAAGCACCGTGCGGACCATAGGAACGAAGTTGGGATAGACGCAGATCGCGGCCACGTTGGGCAGATCGGCATGCTCGTGGGCAAACGCGTTTACCTTTTCGGTGAAATCCGCTACCGAACGCTGTGAATCAGTTGATTTGAGCGTGGTGAGATCAATAGAGTTGAATATTTTTTTCAGCACTTCGAGTTTGTTGTTCTCGTCGAGATGCTTTTCAAGAATTTCGTTGACTTTGGCAGCGACTTCGGAATCCGAAGTTGTCACGTGGCTTTCGGAAATGACTTGCTGGTATTTATCCATGATGATTATTTTTTGTTTGGTTTTATAGTTTAGGGTTGGTTAGTAGTCTGGATTTATCCTGAATGCTCAACTGAGGCTCACTCTTCGTAGTGCAGCTTCGGATTCGAGGCGTGGCGGGTGGCGTCGCGCTTGGTCTTCTTCTCCATATTGCGTCGGAACGCTTCGGTCAGATCCACACCTGTCTGGTTGGCGATGGCTGTCAGCACCCACAGCAGATCCGCGAGCTCGTCGGCAAGGGCGTCTGGGTTCTCACCCTTCTTGAACGACTGGTCACCGTAGAGTCGTGCCATGATCCGTGCCACTTCGCCCGTCTCTTCGGCGAGGATGGCCATATTTGTGAGGGGGGAGAAGTAACGCACGCCGATTGTGCGTATCCATTCATCCACCGTCGCCTGTAGCGAACGGAGTGAAATAGAGTCATCAGGAGTGGGGGCTGGATTCATAAGTTCAGGTTCTTGATCTGGAATCTATAACAATGGTCACAGGGCCGTCGTTCACGAGAGCAACCTGCATATCCGCTCCGAAAACACCTTTCTTCACCTCTTTACCCATCAGAATGCCACATTCCGTACAGAACATCTCATAGAGCGGGATTGCGAGATCATGACCTGCAGCGTGGATGTAGCTGGGACGGTTGCCTTTCTTGGTGGATGCGCAGAGGGTGAACTGACTTACGGCAAGCATCTCGCCGCCTACGTCGGCAAGCGAGCGGTTCATGACGCCTTCGTCATCGGAAAAGATGCGCATGGCCACGGCTTTGGCAGCAAGCCAGCGCACATCGTCAGCGGTATCACCTTCGGCAACACCGACAAGTATCATCAGTCCGGGGCCGATGGAGCTGTGCAATTCTCCCCCGATGCTGACCGATGCCTCTCTGACTCGTTGGATTACTAACTTCATAATCCGCAAATTTACAAAATAAATCGGATTGCACATCCCTTGGATGGAAAAATTTAAGCCCGGCGGCTGCAGATTCAGGTTTTGATACTGAAATAGAAATATTTCACGATTGTCGTGAACTGATTTCGTGAAGTTGACGTTAATAGGATATACGTCAACTATTGTTTTATGAAAGGGAAATCAAGATTGTTAATGGTGTTAGCAGCGTTAGGTCCCTTGGGCTTGTCGGCTCAAGGGATTGCTGACGTTGTGGCAGGTCTGGAAAAGACAGGCTGCTACGAAGCTGATGCGAGTTTCAGCGTCTCGCTCCCCCAGAGCGAGAGCGATGTGGTCTATAATGTAAAGCTGTCGTCAGCTCCGACTGTCGGCGACAGACTCTCGCCATGCGGCTATGTCACCGAGTGGACTCTCGACACTCCTTCAGGACCTGTCAAGGGTTTTTCGGCCTATTTCGACGGACATCATTACCGTTACCGCAACGAGCGTCTGCAGGAATATCACACCGAATGGGATTCGATACCCTTCATGCCGCGAGGCAACTCTGCCGGTGTGCAGGCTTCAGCGCAGTTCACGGATCTCTATCCGGCCTTTATCGCGCAGGAGCTTATGGCTATGGATAAGGATTCGCTCTACACCGTAAGCGTTAATCCTAACGCAATGTTCGACGGACGTAAGGCCATTGAGATCAAGTCGGTCATGAAGGTCAGTGATGTCACCGCCATGGAGAAGCGTTTCTTCTTCGATGCGTCCAGCATGCTTCCCCTGCGTATCGACACTGAGAGCAATCCCGGTCAGATCACCGAACAGTCAATGCTTGTGACTTACCGTTACCCGGCTGAAATGCACTGCCCCGAACTCAGCGAAACAGCTCTGACAGAAAGCTATCCGGAGGTGTTCGAGAAGTACAGGGAAAACAATTTCCGTATAGAGAACCTTGCCGGAACGCAACTCCCGACATTCTCGCTCCCGACAACGACAGGTGAACGTTACACGTATCATCGCGGCGACAGTTTCGCCTCTCCGACGGTGATCGCACTGCTTGATCCGACTGCCGGTTTCAATGTCGAGCTTGTGAGTGCGGTCCGCGATGCAGTGGATCGTCTCCCGTCACAGACCGATGTTATATGGGTGTTCAACTCAACCAACATCGATGCCATCGAGGGCGTGGTGAGTGCTATCCGTCCGGGCGAACATCTGCTCATGAACGGAAAATCGCTTGCCAGAGACTGCGGTGCGGCCTCACTTCCGGTCGTGATTATGGCCGATAGTAAAGGAAAAGTAAAAAATGTTGTGCTCGGATTCAACAACGAGCTGGGTAATGTTGTTTTACAAACGATGGCTCTTGTGGATTAACCTGCACCTGTGGCCATAGATCCTGAAAATCAGATAAAGAAAACTAAAAAACAGATATATTTTATGGAAACCGTATTTTTTAAAGGTCAGCCGTGTCACACCTACGGCACCGTCCCCTCGATTGGTGAAACCGCTCCCTGCTTCCATCTTGCCGGAGCTGATCTTTCACAGCTCATCTGCACTGATTTCGCAGGTAAGCGTGTAGTCCTCAATATCTTCCCCAGCCTTGACACAGAAGTCTGCGCACGCAGTGTCCGCCGTTTCAACGAGGAGGCTGCGAAGCTGGATGACGTAGTGGTTATCTGCGTGTCCATGGACCTTCCTTTCGCTATGGGCCGTTTCTGCACCATCGAGAATATCAAGAACGTACTTTTCGGTTCTGCTTTCCGTTCACCCCTCTTCGGTCAGAAGTATGGCGTGCAGCTCGTGGATGGTCCTCTTGCAGGTCTGCTCACCCGTTGTGTCCTTGTGCTTGACGAGAACCGTCGCGTGATCTTCCGTGATCTCGTAGAGGAAATCACCAATGAGCCTGACTACGATGCAGCTCTCAAGGTGCTCCGCAAGGAAGAATAAAAACTTTCGAGACATTATTACAGCCGGATAAATTATAGGGAAAGCCGGATACTGCGTGGATGCGGTATCCGGCTTTTATTGCACGAGGAAATTACTGACAGCTTTAGTACTCGCTGAACCGCTGGGGTTTGATGACGAACCCGACACGGATGGTGGAATGAAATTCACGGTAGGCGAGCAGACCTTCTCCGTAGCCGTTGTAATACTGGACGAAGAGATACTGGTTGTCGCGCGGGAATATGCGGTAGTTGAATTCAACGGTAGTGTTGTAGTTCAGATTCCAGCCTTTGCGCTTGACGAGATTGACAGCCAGACCCATGCGCCCGCTCGGCGAGTTGAATGCTGTGCCGATCTGATATATGCCGCAATAGTCGAGAATGTCGCGGTTTTCCGATCCATCGACGATCGGTAGCCAGATCTTGCTGTGGACGAGAAGCTGCGGGTCGATCATTATGCTTCCCGCGATGCTTATTCGGTTCCATGACCGTGATGCCGCGCCGTCGCGTCCGTTTGATTCATGTTCGGCGATCAGGCTTACCTTACCGACATAGCGTCCCTTGACGAACAGAGGTTTGGTGAGACCGATACCGGGATTGAAATTTAGGTCTGTCATGGGGAAGGAATCCTCCAGTACGTTCCAGAAGCATTTCTGAGTGTAGAAAAGGTAGAGGTATGTCCCTAAGGGAAGGGTGCTTCGGGTGAGGCGTTGGGAGATCGAGATCTGGAATTTGAGGTTGGAGTTCTCGCGTGTGATACGTTGGCCCACCGGACAGCCGAATATGAAGTAATTGTCCTTGTAGAGGCCGAAATACGGGCCATCGTCAAACGCCCGTCGCACACTGTCGTTGTCGATTTTGTCATTAGTGACGGTGACGATCTGCGCATGGCTTCCGGTCATGGAGGCAATCAGAATGAAGATGCCCGCAAGGCAGAGACGCATAAAGGCTTTCATCGGTTAATGGGGACCTGTTTTAAAAGTTGATGAATGTGGATGCAAATATACACAAAATTTAGTAATTTTGCGCCCATGCGCTACCTTCATATCTTAATATTGTGTCTTGTACTGCTGACAGGGTGCGGCAATGACGAGGAATTTGTGATCAACTGCGAAATCCGTGGCCTTGGCTCGACGGGTGTGGAGATGTATTACACCACGCGCTCGCTGCAGCATTCGGCCTTTCATCCTGTCGATGGTAAGGTCACCCTGCGCGGTGTAGCGGCTGACCCGACGCTTGTTGAGGTCTTCACGATGGACAATGAGCCTCTGTTTGCATGTGTGGTCAGCAACGGTGACCATATCAACGTGAAAATGGATCTCGAAAATCCATCGACCCTTAAAATCAAGGGTAACGATGCCTCCGAACAGCTCGGCAGCTTTGTGGCGGCAAATGATTCATTGTTGCGTAGCGGTGATGTAGCGGCTATCAACCGCCTCGTGGCCGATGTGGTGCGCGATTATCCTGACCGCATATCATCAGCAGCCTTGCTTGTGACACGTTTCTGCGCACGAGGTTATGAACTTGAGGCGGACTCGCTCATAAATATACTGAAACCTTCCGCGAGAGCCAATTGGGTCATGGGCGCATATCCCGGACTTGTCGGTGAGCAGGTCTCGTCAGCGGCCCGCGGTAATGTCAGGTCGATGACCATTCAGACGGGACGCTATGAGGGGCGCGACACCATGATCCACTACTGGCCGTCGAACCAAAGCTATAGCCTCATAGTGGTTACCGGCCAAGGGAAGGGCGACAGTGTGCGCAGTGTGCTCAAGGATCTGACGGCCAAGCTTCCTCTCCGCAGATTCAAGGCTCTTGAGATCGCCGCTATGGGCGACAGCAGTTCATGGGCTGCTTCGGTCGGACGCGATAGTGCCGAATGGATACAGGCGTGGCTGGCCGGAGGCGTGGCCGCCCCTGTCATTAATTCACTTCAGATTCCTTCCGTGCCGTTCTTTATCGTTGCTGACAGTACCGGTAAGCAGATTTATCGCGGTTTCTCTGTCAAAGTGGCTCAGGATACGATCACTAAGCGTCTCGCGCAGTTCATGAAGGAGTATAAGGATTCGGTCGGTGGCGATGAGAAGCCGGTGGCCGCTCCTGCGACACCCGAAGCGAAGCCCGTCCCCGCTAAGCCATCCTCTGCCGCTCCGTCGGCTGCCAAACCTACATCCGTGAACCGGTCCGGATTACGCCGACGTGCGGAACTCCCTGACGGCGACCGCCCTGAGCGCGTGACCGATAACAAGATAAAGACCGTCAAGAAAGCCGACGCGAAAGCTATAAATTAGACCGGCCGGCTACAGACCCGGCTTCAGGGTGCTTTATGCATCACGCGGGCAATAAGGAGGGGATTTTATCGTTGATAGATAGTAGATAACTACTTATCAGTATCTCTTTTGATTTTACGATGAAAACACTCCTCCGCATAATTTTTGCTTTCGTAGTCCTTTCGGCTTTTTCAGGCTGTATAGAGGACGGTATCGACAATTCACCCTCGGCCCAGCCCGAATTTTCGGTGGATACTCTCCGCCTTGGTGTCGTGTTTACTGACCAGCCTACGCCTACAAGCCGTTTCATGGTCTATAACCGCCACGACAAGATAATCAGTATCAGCAATATCTCTCTGCGTAATCCCGACGGAGCGTTCCGCATCAATGTCGATGGCTTTTCGGGCTCTACATTCTCAAATGTGGAGATACGCCCTAACGACTCGATCTATGTATTTGTCGAGGCGACATTGCCCGCTAATGGAGTCCCCTCGCTAACCGATCTGAATGAGATGATTGATTTCACGACCAACGGAATCACCCGTAGTGTCGTGATCAATGCTTCCGGACAGGACGTGGAGCGTCTGCGTGGAGTCATCGTCGAAAGCGACATGCGTCTCGACGCGGCATATCCTTATCAGGTATTCGACTCGCTCATTGTAGCTCCCGGTGCGACGCTTACAATCCCCGAAGGCGTGACGCTTCACTTCCACGACAAGGCTTTCATGCGAGTGGAGGGGACTCTGATAACACAAGGAACTCCGGAACGTCCCGTCAACATGGCCGGTGACCGTACGGGCAACGTCGTGGCCAATATTTCATTTGATCTCATGGCCTCGCAGTGGGAGGGGATAGTGTTTGCTCCCGAAAGCCGGGGCAATTCCCTCAGCCATACGGTGATCCGCAATACCGTCAGCGGAGTCGTGGCCGATTCGCTCTCGCAGGTCACTATGCTCAATTGCCGTCTGCGCAACAGTGCGGGCTATTCGCTTGTGGGCCGCTATGCCGACATCACCCTGACCGGATGTGAGGTGGCGGAGGCGGCTGACGGTGTCATGGCTCTCGTGGGGGGCAAGGCACGTATTGCAAACTGTACGTTTGCCAACTATTATCTATTCGCGGCACTGCGCGGTGCGGGGGTGCAGCTCTATCATCTCAATGCCGATAACGACGTCGAGTCAGGGATGCCCTACATGGATGCTGATTTCACTAACTGTATTTTCTATGGCAATGGCACGGATTTTTACCCCTCTGACCTGACGGGCAGCGCGGTGACGGTGCGCCGTTCGCTACTGAAGAGCAACGGAAGCGATGACGCGAATTTCATAGATTGCATCTGGGGTGAGGATCCTCTCTACTTCACTGTCCGTTCGGACTATTATTTCGATTACCGCCTCCAGCCCGAATCACCTGCACGTAATGTCGGCTATGCCGCTTTCGTGCCTGCCGACGGTGAACGTGACTTCTATGGAGTCGAGCGCGGAGCAATGCCCCATCTCGGAGCTTATCAGGCGGAGAAAACGGAGTAGGTAACCGTCCCGTCAATCATCCATAGGCACGACAATCATTGCTGATGATTGTGTGATGGACACCTATTGCGGTATGATAATATAAATTGGTTTGTAGGGACGCGGCGTGCCGCGTATGCCGAATGAAATAGTTACAGCCCAAACTTCAGGCTGCTGTATTCTATCCGGCATACGCGGCACGCCGCGTCACTACAATGCATTGAGGTTCAGATGATTTGTTGCTTGGAGTAGTTGCTGATTACTCTTATAGGGATACCTGAATCGTTGGTTGATACTCTCAGGCTCTAAATATCCGGTCTGTCAGAAAGAATATTTCAGGGTGACTAAAAATTCAATCGGGCGGAGGGTGAACGAGTAGCTGTAGAGATCGGAGTCGGAGAAATAGCTGTAGGAATAACTACGGCTGTTTGTAAGATTCTTTCCGCTCAACTCTAAGTCGAAATGTCCGGCGTGATACCTCACGCCCGCCCCGAGAAAGAAACAATCCCTCGTGCCGCCTTGTCCCACGGTTGCCTGATTCCAGTAGATCTGCGAATAGATCTCGAACGCGCTTACCGGATGGACTGACAGCGAACCTTGCGCAATGATGTCGTTAAGATCACTGCGCATACCGAGAGCGGTTATTTTCTGGACTGATGACTTGTACCACGCGCTGACGGCCAGATCTACCGCACCGTTGAATGGCGTGCTGCTTATAGCCCCGTGGAGGGAATAGATGATGTTTCCCACCCGATATGGATTCTCCTGTCTCAGGATTTTCCGCCGGATTGAATTGACGTTTCCGTCCAGTGTGAATGTGGTGCGCCACGGACGCACGTTTTTCGACAGTGTAAGCCCTAAGTTCAGCATGTCGCTGCGGTTGCGGCTGTTCGCCACGAGTGAGGAAACCTCGTCCGGAGTTACGTTGCTTCCAGTGATGCGGTTATTGTGACCTGAACGGTAAAGCCCGGTGAAAGTTATGAAGACAGCCTTTATCGGATCACGGAAATAGAGGTTCGTGGCCGCGCTGTAGCTCTCGCTTTCGTTCAGCAGGCCGGTGCCGAATGTGGTTCGTTGCCGGTATGTGGTATAGACGGGATTGGTGATGAAGTCGCGGATGTCGCCGAGCCGGGTGTTGCGCGACAGGGTCAGTGAACCGCGAAGGCGCGCGGTCGGTTTGTAATTGACGGTCGTCCTCAATCCGAAGTCTGTCTTGTTGACGGGATATTTCTTATCCGTCAGCCGGTCGGAAAACTTCATGGTCGTCAGTGTCAGCGGCAACTGAACCTTGACGTTGAAACGCACGTCGGGCCTGTAGGTGTAGTGAGGTTCTAAAACAGTCTTCAGGTCATAGCCTCTTATATCGTTGGCGAAGCCCGATGATCCGGCGGTGAAACGGGATTTGAACGTATCGTAGGCCGAATCGAAATTCAGATTGACTCCGAGGGTCGATACACCGGCCAGCGTCCATGCATAGCCTATCTTCTCCGATGTCGTGAATGCAAGCGCGCTTCCCCGCTGTACCAGTGTGGAAGTCGCGTCACCACTTGCATTTATGCGGCTGACAGGTGTGTTGACCACGGCGATATTTGAATTGAACGAGACTATGTTGCGCCCGCTGCGGAGGGTCATGTCGAGCGTATTGGCGAAATTATAGTCATCGGTGCGCGATGTCTGCCTGACGTCCCCGGAATTGAATATCGAATAACTATTGTCGGCGAAGCGTCCGCGAAACGAGAATCTGTCCCCGATGAAGCGCGTCGGGGCATTTTCCTCGATCTTCATGCTGAACTTTGCTTCCTGCGAACGCGGTCGGCTCTCCACTCTCTCGTAGAAATTTATTGCAGGATCTTCGCTGTTGGTGTAGGTGATCGATTCAGTGTTGATCGTCCGGTTATCCTCGTCAGTGTAGTCTGCCGTGAAGTTGAGTTTGCCATACTGCCCCGTCTTGCTTATGGTATTGACGGAGGCCGTCACCGCCCTGTTGTCAAAATATCTTTCCGACGGGATCTTCGCGCTCCCGAACGGCATATCACCGTAGAGCTTGCTTGCGATAGAGGCCTCGTCTCCCGGCTCTGTGATCAGCGATCGGGTCTCGTTGCTGTAGGAATTTCCCCAGTTGTTGGCCTTTGCGGTGACAAGTACCTGCATCGAGGGTGCTATGAACATCCCGAACCCTTCGCCGAGCCATTTCATGTCGCCGTTGTCATCGCCTCCCGCGCCTCCTTTGACGTTGCCGATTGGCTTCAGCATACTTTTCTTCTTCATTTTTAGATTGAGGGCGGCTTTGTTGGAAAAATCGACATCTTTCAACACCTGTTTGGGCTGATGGTTCTCATAGATATCGACAGCAAGAATATCGTCGGGCGAGATGTTGCGTGTGGCGATCGTGTAGCGTCCTGACACTACGTCGAGCCCTTCGATATAGAAGCGGTTGATTCTCTCGCCGTTATACGAGATTCCGCCCTTGTCATCGACATCCACACCGGGGAGTTTTTTGATCACGTCCTCGATATTACGGTCGGCTTTGCTCCGGAACGATGCGACATCGTATGTCAGAGTGTCGCCCCGACTCTTTATGGGAGGTATCTTCACCACCACCTCTTTCAGTTCGAGCGGTGCTTCATCGAGGACGACTTTCATGCCGTCCTTCACGCCGTCGATGGTGAGGGTTTTTGTCGAGAATCCGAGGAACGCAAAACTGACCTTCCAGTCTTTACCGGGAACTCCTGTGAAATTGAGCTTGAAATTACCCTCGCTGTCTGTCGAACAGAATGCCACGGTCTTTCCGTTGCTGTCCGACATTTTCACCACAACTCCCACAAGCGGTTCGCCGGCCGCATCATCAACCCGGCCACTCACTTTCCAAGGGACAGCAGCCCATACTGCGGCAGATAGCAGTATCGCCAGCAGTATGATCGATATGCGTGGGATGGAGAGCATGGTGCTATAAGTTTTTTGATCTGTGTTTCAGTCTTTCTCTACCGGATTGTAGAACAGACGGCGTTTGGTAGGGGTGAAGGGACTTCCATCGGGATTTACCGCTGCCGGAAATTCATTGTCGAGAAATGCCACTACATCGGTTTTATAATCAAACATGGTTTTATTGAATGTCTTTCGGTCCGTTGGCATCATGAGAGACCATGCATTATAACCGAAGTTCCGGGTGTTCTTCCTCAATTGTATCGCTTCAAATACATGCTCCTTATCGGTATCCTCGATTTTTAATATTAGCCCCGGTAGTCCTCCGAATTTCAGAGGTCCGTTGTCAACCGGGATCTCTTCACTGTACCAAGCGATCCATTTCCTCCCCCTGAACTCAGTGGTAGCTTTGCTGCACTTGTAACCGCATATTTCATCGGTCTCATCGGAATATGTCCAGTTGAATGTCGGGATATTCTCTTCATAGACATAGTGATCCGTGAATATAGTCTCAAAGTGTTTCAGTTTTCCCGAATTGAAGTCCTTGAGCGTCTCTGTGAATGAAACGCTTCCGATCCGTTTGCGTAATTTATCATAATCGTTCTTGCTGATACCTGCCGGATAGTCAGTTGCGATTATTGAATCCTTGACATATTTTGGATAGGATCCATACCGGCTTGCTTTGCGGCCGATTTCAAGAATCTCGTCATCTATTCTTGTCTCATTAAAAAATGGATCGTGGGTGCAATGCTCATAGACACACTCCAAGAAGCTCGTATCAACTGTTTGCCTTTTGCCAAGACGTGCAAGCTCTGAATCATTGGCATTGTCTCTGATAGTCTGTGCATGGACGTTGAAGGACGAGACAAACAGAATGATTAAGGTCTTAAGCAAAATTCTCATATCTCAGTGATTTTTAGATTTATGATTTGGCAAAGATATAGAATAGTAATATATAATGCAAATTTAGTGGTGGGATTTAATGCAGAAAAATAGTAACGAATAATATATTATTAAACAATCACGGTAGAAATGTGAATTGTAATTTCAATTAAGAAAACCTTGAAAACTATAGACACCCTTCGTAATATATAGCAGCAGTGTCAAAATTGACAAATTTCCGAATGTAGGGACGCGGCGTGCCGCACAGCTGTCCGGGGAAAATTTTAACAATTGCTCCTAATACGTAAATTTTCAATGTGTTAGGAGCAATATTTG
>NZ_JAIDBW010000038.1:0-11112 GCF_029056165.1 Duncaniella sp.
CCGAAGACCGAGGTCGACGCGGCCTACACGGCATACAAGCCCGCCCAGTCTACATACGACGACCTGCTCGAAAGGGGCACCGGTAAAAAGGAGAAGACTGACGGAGGCGGCAAGACCGAAGCCGAGAAAGCTGCCGACCGCGTCGCCGCCCTACAGAAAGAAAACGACCTCAATATTCAACAGCTCCGCGAGCGCCGCCAAGCTATTCTTCAGTACGAAACAGAGCTCGAGCAGGCTCGCATTGATATCATTGAAGATGGAATCGAAAAACGGCGTCGCCAGCGGCAGCTGGACATGGCGAATGAACTGGCCGACCTGCAGGCAAGAATGCAGCAGGAAATAGACGCAGAGGTTCAACGCCAAAAGGCAGCATTCGACGCGCAAGAGGAAGCCAATGCCGCAGGCAAGAAGAACTACGCCAAAAAGACGTTTAACCCCGGGCAGACACTCGCCCTTGAATTTCTGCCGGGGAAAACCATAGGAGAGGGAGCCAACACCGGCGACGTCAAAGTGACTGACATCAACGCTATTGTTGCCCGATACGGTGTGCTTTACCACCTACTGACAGCAAAGCACGCCAAGAGCCTCGACGACCAGAATAAAGCCGATCAGCTGGCAATGGCAGAATACCTCCAGCAATACGGCACATTTGAGGAGAAAAAGACAGCCATCGCCGCCATATACGCCGCCAAGCGCGCCAAGGCAACGACCGACGCCGAGCAGATGCGGCTGGCGCAGGAGGAGAGCAAGGCACTGAATGACGTGGAGTTTGAGGACTTCATGACGAACCGGGTCGCGCTCGCTTTCGGGGAGATCGACAACCTCTCGCGGGAGACGATTGGGCGGCTGATCGAGGAGATGGAGAAATATCGCGGGAAGGTTACGGCGACATTTGATCCGGATAAGATCGAGAAGTTCAACCAGGCGCTGGCTGACCTCAAGAGGGCGCAGGCGATGGGTGAGGGCGGGCTGTTCAGGCAGGTGTTGACTCCGGCGTTTTTTAAAGAGCGCAAGGCGGCGCTGGCGGAAATCAACGCTGCGGAACAGACCCACAATGGCCTGCTTGAGGCCAAGGCGCAGAAAGAGGAGGAGGTCAAGAGGAAGATCGCGGAGATCATCGCCAAGGTGAAGGAGCTGACCGGTGAAGATGTCACAGCCGAGCAGGTGACGGACGGGAGCACCGTGACCAATATAATCGGTCAGGTCGGAGCCTCCGGCAACGAGCGGGGAGCTGCCGACCTCACACAGCTGATCGGTGGCCTCAATGGCGCACGTGTGGAGCTCGGGCAAGTGACGAACGCGAGCAACCAGGCCGGGGCATCGCTCGAACAGCTCAAGGAGGCGTTTGCCGGCAAGTTCACGGGCCAAGGAGGGGCGCTGGCGATGGTTGACACAATCGTGCATGGCATTAATGACATTGTGCAGGGCGCGAACGAGACGGTCAAGGAGCTGGCGAGCACGGCGGACGCTCTTGGGGCTGACACGAGCGTGGGCTCCGGGTGGGATCAAGCGCAGACACTGATGCAGGGCTTTGCGGACGCGAGCGCCGGGGCTACGGAGGCGTTTGAGAGTCTGAAGAGCGGCAACATTATGGGTGTGGTTTCGGGAGTGACGAAGAGCTTCACCTCGTGGATTAAAGCCTTCTCCGCAATGCACGATGCCAGCCGGGAGCGCACGATTCAGCGGCTGCAAGATGAAATCGAGGAGCTGGAGCGCATGAACCGACGCATTGACCACCGGCTGCAGGGGGAATACTCCAAGCGGGCGGCCGGGAGCTACAACGAGGAGATAGAGAACCTCGAGAGACAGCGCGAGCTCATACGGCAGCAGATAGCCGCCGAGCGCGACAAGAAGAATACCGACGACGACCGCATCAAGGAGTGGGAGGATCAATTTGAGGAGCTGGGCTGGCAAATCGAGGAGTATAAAGATAAAGCGCTCGATGCCATTCTGGGCGAGGATATAAGCTCCAGCATAGACAACTTCACCGACGCGCTGGCCGAGAGCTGGGGCAAGACCGGCGAGAGAGCGCGTGCGGCCAAGGATTATGTCAAGACCATACTGCGGCAGATGGTGCTGGAGGCGATGAAGACTGACCTGACGGAGCCGGTCAGGAAGCTTCGGGAGATGATGGCGGGGGCGCTGGACGACGATGTGGTGACAGCGGCGGAGCAGGCCGAGCTGGAGGCATTCGCGCAGCAGCTGGCCGAGCAGACCGAGCGGAAATACAAGTGGGCTGACCGGATCATGAACGACGGCACCACCGACAGCGGAAGCGGCACCGCCGGCACTTTTGCCACGGCGAGCCAAGAGAGCGTGGCGGAGCTGAGCGGACGCGCAGCGGCAATTCACACCAGCGGCGAGATGCGCCGCGAGCTTCTGCTTAACATCAGTGTGGATTTGGCAGCGCTGCGGGCGGATGTGGCGGCCAGCTCGGAGCATACGGCAGAGATGAGAGAGCTGCAGCTGATCGCGGTCGGGTATCTGGAAGCGATTGCCAGGAACACAAATGAATTATATGAAATGAATGAACGGCTTGACAAGATCGAGCGCAACACCAGAGGATTATGAAAATGATTAAAGAACTGCTTGAGGGCGCGAAAGCCCTCGGGGCATGCCGGAAGATTGACGGCATCGACACGCTCGACCAGCTGGTTGAGCTTTATGAGTCGCCACAAGGGCGAGAGTTTTGCGCGGAGCGCAGCTATCCCAGCCGGCAACAGTGGACCGGCATCCGCGACCACTGGGGCGGAGAGGAGCTAAGCAAGCGAAATATCTACATTGACGCTGCGGCGGGGCGATGTGTCTGCAATCCGGGGACTGTCGTTGCCGTGGGTAGCGGGACATGCCTACACGCAACGCTCAGCGGGGCGGACGAGATGCAGCGCATTATCGCGCTATGCGGGGCCAATGTCACGATATGCGCAGAGAATTATGCGGTTTTCGAAGTGATTAACGATGGGACTGCAAGCGTAGCGGTCACGAAGGATGCGACAGTCGTGGAGCTATGAAACAGCCTGAATTGACAATAAACGGGACGAACGCCCGGGCGCGGTGGGGGCTGGTGGCGAACACGAAACTGCTGGCCGCATTGCTGGCTCCAGCCTCCGCTAAAGACCCAATACAGAGCGAGAGCAGGCTGGAGCATGGAACACGCACAATAATCCCGGAGGGTAGCGTAAAGCTCGCCAAGCGCGAGATCACGCTGGAGATAGGCCTCTCGGCACCGAGCCTCCCGGTATTCTACGAGCGATACAGGAGCTTCATTGAGGAGTTGACCTCCGGTTGGCTGCGGATTGAAACGCCCAGATTCCTGCCGGGCGTCGTTTTCAACTGCCGATATGTGAGCTGCACGCAGTTCACCCAGTACAACGGCAGACTCGCAAAGTTCATCCTTAAACTTGAAGAACCAAACCCCAGCAACCGATCATGAACGCTAACATCATCATAAAGAAAGCCGCTGACGCGACCACTCGCCTCGTTGCCCAAATCGGAACGGGAAGTAAGCGCTACTTCATGCTGATGGAGCATGACTACATCACGCTCAAATTCAGCACTGACCAACCGACACATCTACACCTGGGCGATTACGTCGAGATTGAGAACGTTGGTCGATATGAACTAACATCGCCGACAAGAGGCGAGCTCAACCAGAACACCGGAGGCTACGACTACGAGATACGTCTTGAGGCGCAATATTGGAAATTCAGAAACAAGCTTTGCAAGTTCCTGCCGCAGATTGGCAGCAACGAAACAAGCTGGACATACACAGACACTCTGCCTAACCACGCCCAGCAAATACTGTTCAACATTAGAGCGCAGGCCTACCAGCGCGACGACGACGGCAAGGAAACACTGATAGCCGGTCGCCGCACCTTCCTCTACAACGGAGTCACAGATTGGAACATAGAATGGGATGATACCGTCGACGCGACAAAGGCCGTTACCATTCAATACGATAGCAAGAACATCATCGACGCAATATCCGACATCGCTGAAGCCTACGAATGCGAGTGGTGGTTTGAGCAGAACGTGCTACATTTTGGTAAATGCCAATACGGCACAATCCCGGTAACTCTGGAGGTCGGGAAAGAATTGGTCGCTATCAGCAGAAGCGATAGCAAGGAAACCTACGCCACGCGAATATACGCCTACGGATCCGACCGAAATATCGCCAGCAATTACCGCAAGACGCTGGTCTTCGATGCAGAGGTTGCCAACGGCAAGCTACACGACCCGGCACGAGAACTGGAGATGCGATACTTCCGCGGCGCCGACATCGGCATCCGGAGGGCCAAAGCCGACACCCAGTGTGTTCTTGACATCGCTTCGGTATCAGCCCTCGAGCGGACGTTTAGCTTCAGAACCAATGCCGGGAGTGATACCGGAGCTCAGTCCGGGGCCTTTCACCTTTTCAAACCCAACGGCCACGGAGGAGATGAGTACGACTTTGACATGACCGGCGAGCGCAAGAGCGTGAAGTCCGGAATGTTCGAATGGTCATGGCTTCCGATGGAAAGGCCGTACCTCGTTCTTTCCACGCTCCGCCTCAGGGTCACACCAACCGCGCTGAGCAAAGTGACCGACGCAATAACGCCGAAATATCTCACTGCATACTTCCGGTTGATTGTCGAATATTACGAGGAAGACGGCCAAACCAAACGTACGGCCTATCATACATTCATAGCCAAGGGTGACTGGCAGGGAATCAACAATCCTATTGTCTTTAACTTCGAAGATCAATACCTTGCCATCCCCACCGAGAAGGTAGAGAGGGTCGTGATTGAGAACGGCTCTCAAATCGGCTTCGCAATTTGGTATGACGAGAGCGGTCCCAATTACAACTACGTTAACAACAACTCCCCGTCTATCAGCGTAAAGATAGACGCAGGCGGACAGATCGGAATCTTCGAAGGCTGGCCGGAATTCAATGCTGCAGGCATTACCATCGAAGTCCTCGACAAAGTGACCGGCGAGGTTGATCGCACAATCGAGGGTGCGATTTTCAACGCCGACTTTGCTAACAGCCAGCGCAAACTCACACTCCCGGCAGGAGCGACTATCGCCAGGGGCGACAAGTATCAACTACCACAGCTGAACCGAGCACTGGTGCCGGCTCATTATTTTACAAGCATCTATACGGTATTTGAAAAGTATCAGGATATAACGACGAACGGCATTGTCAACAGTCGCCTGCTGTTGCCGGAGACGGACGAGGATGGGAATCCGATAAAGGGCTACCTCGACGCCTTCGAGTTCGAGAGCGAGGAGGAGGCCGTTGAAGACGTGGTTATTTTTGAAGATGTCTACCCAAGCCGTATCAGCAAAATCACCTCTGTCAAAGAGAGCGATGAATACACCGAGGAACAGCCGGAGCAGGATGGGAGCAAAACACAGATCAACTACCGGGAGTACATCTTGACCGATGACCTGTTCAGTGCGACCAATCCGTTCAATCGAGGCGACTATCTTATAGATGGAGCCGCGCTGCAAGTGACATTTCAGAGCGGTCTATTGAACGGGATGACGTTTGATGTGGAGTTATTAGAGGATAACTACCACTTCCAAATAAAACGCGACGACGCGACCAAGCTCCCCAACGAAATAATCAAGCCCAAGACCGGCGACGAGTTTATCCTGCACGGCTTCAACATCGCCATGATTAGCGACAGCGAAACCGACTATGTCAGCAATGCCGAGAAAGAGCTACTCCGGAAGACGCGCGAGTACATCGCAAAACTCAATACCGACACCAGCACCTACCAATGCACGGTGAGCTGCGACCTCGCCTACGAAGTTGAGAAAGACAGCCCCGACGGCCTATATCTTGGCATTGGCAGAAGCGTAAATCTTATTCACCCGGGTTATTTAAAGAACGGCAGGATCAGCCGTGTGCTGGGCTACGAAATACCGCTTGACATTTCATACGATAATCCGGTGTTCTTCATCGGTGAAAAGGCAAGCTACAGCCGAATCGGCGCTATAGAAGACCGCCTCGAGGGAATCGGAAACACCTCCGGCAACTTTGGAGTTGTGCTCGGGGGAGGCGGAACGGCCGGGACAGGTGCTGGTTCCCCCTATGTAATCCAGCAAATAGACAACACGCCTCCTACCGACAAAAACGTTTACTCTGCGCTGCGCGCAAGGCTGGAATTTGTCAGACGTAATGTCGCGCAGAAGCTCCGACATTTATGGACGTTTCTGGCCGGTATCCGAGTCGGGGCGTTTATTTCCGGGTTTGCAGGGGCGCAGATTGATGCCGCCGGCAATGCCGAGGTGGAGACTCTTCAGGTCCGAAGCTGGATGAAGGTGCGGGAGCTGATCTACAATCGACTTAACGCTCAGGAGGGTGACACGTTGTTTTCTGATTCCGGAACTATCGAACAACTCAACGAGGGTCCGGCCGGAGAGCTGCAGGCATTGATGCGCTCGCGATGGGATGGAGATTTTACGCCGTTTCAACCGGGCGATATTGTCTATGGATTTGTTAACAATCTAACAGATGGCGGCGACGCTCACCGGGCATGGGCATGGGTTAGAAGTGTGGACCGAAAGGCGAATCAGCTTGAGTTGGTAACCTATCCCGACCACGAAGTACCGGGCCGACAGAATTATCCGCTTACTGAGGGGATGACGATTGCTCGCTGGGGCAACAATATCGAGGCAAGCGCGGAAAGCTACAACAATCCGGAGTATGGTGCAGTTATAGGTCGTCGCGGTGATAATTACTATAACCAGCGTCAGCGCACGTTCTTGATTTCATGTGACGAGGGGCGCATCGTGGAGCTAACCGGAGTTAACCGGCCGATTCTTGAAGCGAAGAACTACGGAACAGTGCTCGGCACAATTCCGGACGGGTTGCTGAGTGAGGAGACGGCGGCGGTAATCAACCGGGAGCAGCCGTATCTCTATGCGCGCGGCATTCTCGTTCAAGACCTTATCCGGATAGGCTACGACGGGATGGTGGTCAGGACACAAAATTATCGAGGGAGCTGGGATGCAGCCACTGCATCAGACCCCCAAAATTATTATCGGACCACGTCGGACACTTATGACACGGTGACCTGGCACGGAGCGCTGTGGCAGAGCCTGGCGTCAGGCAGCATCGAGGAGCCCGGCGACACTTCCACTGCGTGGCTGAGAATGACCGGAAGCACGGCGGAGACGCGCGGACTGTGGCGGATCGTTCCGAATACGGCACAGATTTGTGTGCGCAAAGATGGTGCAACCATTCCGGAGGTATTGACGTGCGAGGTGCGACGAAGCTCGATAGATGGTGATTTTACATACGGAACCGGGGCGGAACTGGATGCCGCTGGAGCGGAAATCTGGGTGAGCGTAGATGGTAGCGAGATGAGCCGCTTTGTTATTGGAGACCCGCATAAGATTCAGACCATCGGCGGCCGATGGCTGGTATCGCGTTCGGGCAAGACATTACGAACGCAGGGCGATAATATGACGACTAACGGAATTCAGAGCGAGGTTGTGTTTGAACTTCGTGACGCTTTGACCGGGGAAAGACTCGACCGAGCTACCGTGGCAGTGGTATATGACGGCGAGGACGGAAATCCCGGTCCAGAAGGAGCAGCCGGTCCGATGGTTTATCCTGCCGGCATCTGGAACGAACTGACGACCTATTCATCGACAACCGGAGCGTTACCATGCGTGCAACATAGCGGTCGATTTTATGTGTTGCAAGCTGGCAGAACGAGTCGCGGAAATGATCCGGCAAAGGATTATGCAGCAAACGGAAAGTCGGCAGCATGGCGATTGATGGAGTCGATGCAGTATGTTTTTGCCGACGTGTTGATGGCCAACTTCGCAAAGCTGGGGGCGGCCGTGTTTTACGGCGACTTCATGTTCTCGCAGGACGGCACAATAAATGGCGAGCCGGTCAGCGGACTGGACGCGAACGGTGTCGCATATTACACGCGGTTCACCGACGGCAAGAGCGCCGGCACGTTTATCCCGAACATCTGCGTAAATTTCAAATCGGGCTATCTGGGGGCGGCGGTCGGTGTGTTTTCGGGTGCTATTCGGACGGTGTTCAAACCGATTTCGGAGAGCGATGCAGTAAGGGTCACGGCCAACCAGACCGCAGAGCCTTATATCACTGCGCTAAAATACGAGCTGCGCAGCGATGTCAATATTTCGACCGACCGAGGCGGCAGCGTCCATGTTGTGCTTCCCGTTGGGGAGGATCGCCTGGGCATGCGCGTTATTTTGGCCGACTCTCAAGGCCTTTTCTCCCATGCCCCGGCGCGCATCACCGTGTCAACGGCCGATGGCAGCATGATCGGGGGTATTGCCTCGGCTGACATTGAGGCGAATGTCGGGAACTATTGCGCCCGATGGGTTGAGGTCTACGGGGGTATGATTGAACTGATCTGCATCTGGTCAAATCCTACGGGCACCGACAACCGACCGGGCTGGGCGGTGGTGAGCCATCGCGGGCGAGGCATCATTGGAATTTACCGGCAGAGCGGCTTGAATTTATTAACGACAGAATACTGGAAAAATAACTAAACACTTTTTTATTATGGCAGAAAACACAATCACAATCCCCGGATTGCCGGCGGCCGACAAGGCCTACGGCGATATGATCCTGCCGGCAGCACGGGGTGCCGGCGACTATGGCGTGAGTGTGGAGCAACTACGCAATTATATAAATGCTCCCGACTGGCACGGCACGCAGGCGCAATATAACGCCCTGACAAGCCGAGACGCCGGGCGTTGGTATGTCATCGAGTTCGACGGCGATGTCGTGGCTCTCTATCGCGGTGACCAACTCATTACCGCCGTCCCGAATATGGTTGGAGAGTTCACAGCCGATTCGACGGAGGAGGATTGGTATTGGTGGCCCAATGGTGTGAAGACTCGCATCCCGGTCGATCCGTCGACCTGCAAATTTTCGTATTATTGGCCCGGGGTGCTTTCGACCGGTCAAAAGGTTTTTGTTGACCCGATGTCGGGCTTGAACGACTGGAGAGGTGTCGACAACAGATTAAAACGCCTGGAACGCATGCCGGTTATTATGGGCACCTATGGGCAGACATCGGTTTATTATTTGCTTTCGGTTCTGGTTCAGCTTGAACAGGTTCCGGTGATTGATTGCCGTAATATACAATCGCTTTACTACTTCTGCATACAGAATCAGACGCCCATACAATGGGAGCGCATAGCGTTCAAAAACATGGAGCGTGTAATCTCATGGGAAATGACTTTCAATCTCGGAACTCAGCACAAAGTGAAAGTTGTGACCGGACTTGATGCGTCCGCGCTGATTAAAGCCATCAATTATCCGCTCGGAGCTGCCGGGGCGGCATACATCGAAATTAAAAACCTCGGCAAAGCCGCTGCCGGAACGAGTTTCGATTTCAGAAACATTAACTGGGGTGATGATACCCGAGTGCGCAAAGCGCGTCAGTCATTGGTGAACTCTCTCGTAAATTGGTCGTTTGACCGAGCCGCCGCCGGATATGCCCCAGCTACCATCACACTCTCGCCTGCCACATTTGCCCGACTGACATCGGACGAAGTAGCAGCCATCAATGCAAAAGGTTTCACCATCGTAACACAATAAACAAACAAATGAAAGTAGAGAATCGAAAATTGACCCCGTCAGCAGGCATGATGCTGACCCAAGCGGCCGACATCGACATCGAGAGCCGCATCGTTTCGGACTGCGTACACCTCGCCGTCAATGACACCCCGGAGAGCTGGCGCGAAATCACCATCGAAGAAGCCGCATCAATTAGCATAAAGCAGAATGAGATATTTAATGGAAAGGAGGTAGAACCATGATGACCGCGTCCGGACTTCTTGGGATGTTTCCCCATGTCTACGCATTTGTGGCTGTAGGTGTACTGGCTTTTATTTTGGTCATGCTGGCTAATATAGCCGATTGTATTGACGCGATGATTACATCGCGAGTGGCCGGCCAGCAGATTGAAAGCGCTAAACTGCGACATGCACTTTGGAAACTTGCCAAAGAGTGGATTCTGCTCCTGGTCGTCTTCGCCATCGATGCTCTGATGGCGGCATGTTGGACCAAACTCCCTTTTCTTACTGTTATCACGGCTATCGCTATGATCGCTGTCGAGGCGTTGTCTATGGTCGAGCATGCAAGGCTGCGTAAAGACAAACTTATCAAATTGCCCGGTCATTTGAAAGACCTCGTGGAGCTATTCGGCGAGGATGAACTTCGCGATCTTATAAAGCAACTCGCGCGAAAGAAATTGAATCTTGACTAAAAATATCGAATTTTATGAGTACATTGAAAAAAGGCTGCAAGGGCGAAGAAGTGAAAGCTCTGCAGAAGAGATTAAACCTGATGGCCGACGGTGTATTCGGCCCACTGACCGAGGAGGCGGTCAAAGAGTTTCAGAAGTCCTACGGATTGATTGTCGACGGCGTGGTTGGTAATAGTACTTGGCGCGCTTTGGGTGTGGTTCCGGTGGCCAACAAACGTTATGTCGATGAGATTATAGTCCATTGCACTGCCACGCCGGAGGGAGAAGATTTTACCGTCGACCAGATCCGGAAGATGCACCTTGCACGAGGATTCTCAGATATTGGTTACCACTATGTGATATATCGCGATGGTTCGGTCCATGTGGGCCGTAGTGAGGCTGTAGCCGGGGCGCATACAACCGGCCATAATACCCGGTCGATTAGCGTTTGCTACGTTGGTGGTTGCCCTGCTCGCTCCGATAAAGCGTGGATGAATAAGGGGAAAGACACCAGAACGCAGGCGCAAAGGGTTACGCTTGTAAAGCTACTGAAGGAGTTGAGACGCAAATATCCCAACGCCAAAATTTACGGCCATCGAGACTTCGCAAACAAGGCCTGTCCGAGCTTCGACGCTAAAAAGGAGTATAATGACCTATAAATAAAAAAACGCCATTCGAACGGTATTCGAGTGGCGTTTTATTGCCCTATAGTGCGCGCGGGGAACGTTTCAAATTATACGCTTCGTTTTACGATTTTATACGTTTCGTTTCCAAAAGTCCTAACGCTTCGTTTTGCGGATTATACTTGACCCGGCAAAGATGTCGCAGTATGGACTCGTTCCGGCAGATATTGACAAGGTTCTCGCGGACCAGAATATTG